>JAJZHR010000500.1 GCA_021810815.1 Acidobacteriota bacterium
GCGAACTCCATCGCCAAAAAATTGTGCGGTTCCTTCAATGTATCCAAAGTGTTGTTAGCCCGTCAATGCAACCGCTCAACGCATTTGCGGGCTCTGTGGACGCAGCCTAGAATCGAACCAATGACAACGCCGCCCCCGCTCCCGGACCACAAGCAGTATTTCTTCACGAAGCTCGGCATCTCCGAGCGGCTGCTCGAGCGCTGCCTGGGAGAGGCCCTCTCCGCTGGTGGCGACTACGCCGACATCTACTTCGAGGCTGTCACCTCCACCTCCATCGGCGTGGATGAGTCGCTGGTGAAGACCGCCACCCAGGGCATCAGTGTGGGCTGTGGAGTTCGCGTGCTCAGCGGCGAGCGCACCGGGTACGCCTATTCCGACGACCTTTCTGCGGACCGATTGATGCGCGCGGCGAAGACGGCGGCCCTGATCGCCAGCGGCCCGGCGAAGCAACTCGTCCAGGGATTCACAGAGACGAAGACACCCTCGCTCTATCCCATCGCCAGTGTAGAAACCGACGCCGAAATCGCCGCCAAGCTCGACCTCGTCATGCGCGCCGACCGGGCTGCGCGAGCCTTCGATTCACGCATCCACCAGGTGCGGGCAAGCTACTCCGACGAACTGCGCCGCATCCTCATCGCTGCCTCCGACGGCACCTTTGCCAGCGACACCCAGCCACTGGCCCGCATGAACGTCTTTGTCATCGCCAAGGAAGGCGAGAACGTCGCACGCGGCACCAGCGGCGGTGGCGGCCGCATCCTCATCGAGGATTTCCAGACCGGCACCAAAACACCAGAGCGCTTCGCCACCGAGGCAGCGAGGCAAGCGGTTCTGCAACTCTCCGCAGTGGCCACACCGGCGGGCGATATGCCGGTCGTGCTCGGACCCGGATGGCCCGGAGTGCTGCTGCATGAGGCCGTTGGACACGGGCTGGAGGCGGACTTCAACCGCAAGAAGACATCCGCCTTCGCTGGTCTGATCGGACAGAAGGTGGCATCCAGCAAAGTGACCGTGGTGGACAACGGAACCATGCCAAACCGGCGCGGCTCTCTGAACGTCGATGACGAAGGCTCCGCCACCCAGAACACAACCCTCATCGAGAACGGAATCCTGAAGGGCTACCTGTCCGACAAGCTCTCCGCTCGCCTCATGGGCATTGCGAACACCGGCAGCGGCCGCCGCGAAAGCTACCAGCACATCCCCATGCCGCGCATGACCAACACCTATATGCTGAACGGCGAAGACCTGCCGGAGGACATCATCAAATCCGTCCAGCGCGGCCTCTACGCTGTGAACTTCGGCGGCGGCCAGGTGGACATCACCAACGGCAAGTTTGTCTTCTCCGCCAGCGAGGCCTACCTGATCGAGGACGGCAAAATCACGGCTCCTGTGAAGGGAGCAACGCTGGTAGGCAACGGCCCGGAGGCGCTGAAGTACGTGTCCATGGTAGGGAACGACCTCGCCCTCGACGAAGGCATCGGCACCTGCGGCAAAGACGGCCAAAGCGTGCCAGTTGGCGTCGGCATGCCAACGATCAAACTCGACCGCATGACCGTCGGCGGCACAGGGAACTAGGCGGGCTCCAAGAAGGAACTCAACATGGGATGCGCGAAGTCGGATGCGGCATCAGGCACCTGCCTGTATAAGCGAGCCATCTGTGGCTTCTTCGGGAATCGGCGGTTCCGGAATCGTGGGAGGAACCACTCTTTCGCGCAGCCGCAGGAATGGAAACTCGATGACCTTTGTGGCCAGCACGCCCACGACAACTGCTGAAACGTAGGGCATCAAGACCAGAAATGGCTTCTGCAGCCATTCTTGCTGAGGAAGATGCGGAGCGATAGTCGTAATGATCCTGGCGGCTGCTAAATGCCAAAGATAAACTCCATACGAATACACTCCGATCCAGGCGACGACGCGATATAGCCAGGAATGGCGTGGACGAGGCCGGTAAAGCAGAAGGAACAAGGCCAGGCAGCACAGATTGACGATGGATATCCCCAGCGCGCTGATCAGCCGCTGCGAATCGAAATACAGCCCGACCAAACCGCCGAGCAGAACCAGAATCAGAAGGACACGCTGCCGCTGAATCCACGAGAACTTGGCCGGATAGAAGTGAAACAGAATGGCTAGCATCACCCCGGTGAGCAGCTCATCGATTCTGGTGTGGGTATAGGTGAACGTATTGTAGCCCCTGAGATTGAGGACAGCCCGCAAGACAGCAACTCCGATAGCCATTCCCAAGCAAACTTTGAACACCCAGGCTACATCCTTCTTCCGCGCTGAGGACCATGCAATAAAGATTGCTAGCAGAAGATAGAAATGCTCTTCGACCGCGAGGCTCCAGGTGTGTGCAATGCTGGTGCCGACATAATTTTGGATATTGAGCAGATTGCCGAGAAGAAAGGTGTGCAGAGGGTGTTCGTGGAAGATGACGACCGCTAGCAAGAAGAAGTAGTACGCTGGCCAGATTTTGAAGGCGCGGCGCTTGAGAAATCTGAAGCCATCGACCTTACCTTTAGCCTTCCATTCCTTTAGGAGCAATCCTCCAACAAGAAATCCACTCAGGACAAAGA
>JAJZHR010000042.1 GCA_021810815.1 Acidobacteriota bacterium
CGCATCGGCAAGCGCGAGCAGTCCATCGAAGAAGCGCGCAACCCAGTCCGTGCCTTCGCGGGCGAGGGAAGCTGGCAGCGCCAGCGAAAGGAATGCCGCCAGCGGGCGCGCACCCATCGCTGCAATGTCGCTCAGGCCGCGCGCGATGCACCTGTGGCCGACGGACTCGGGTGGATGCCATTCGCGCCGGAAGTGCTGCCCTTCGAGGGAGAAGTCCGTCGTCACCATCAGCTCATGCCCGCGGGGAACGCGCAGGATGGCGCAGTCATCGCCAATGCCCACACGAACCGGGCCGGATGCCGAGACTCCAGATCGCGAGACTCCAGATTGCGAAACGCTGCGCTGCGTTCGCTGCCGAATCATTTCGATCAGAGCCAGTTCGCCGAAGGGCTTTTTCAATCTATTTCTCCGTCAACTTCTCCGCCGACTCCAGCGGCTTCCGCGCGAAGTAATACAGCGAGAAGGCCAGCAGGGCGAACATGAGGACGCTCACCCAGTCGTGGTGCAGCGGGTTGTGGTCGCTGAAGCGGGGCATGGTGGTGTCGCGCGCCGCTTCGTAGAGCCTTACGCCCACGCCCATCAGGCCCACGATGCCGCCAGCGGCGATCAGGCCGGAGGCGTAGAGCGATCCCGGGCTGATTTCGCTTTCTGTGAGGGAGCCGGGAACTCCGCCGCTGGCCTTCAGCACGGCCCGGTCCACCATCCAGCGCATCACGCCGCCGACGAAGATGGCCAGCGTCGTCGCGATGGAGAGATACGCTCCGACGGCGAAGGTGAGCGAGCGCACGCCGAGCAGCTCCACCGCGATCACCAGCGCCACGCCAAGCAGCACCAGTCCCCATGGCAGCTTGCGCGTCAGGATGCCGTTGATGACGGTGGCCATCAGGCGGCCCTGCGGAGCTGCTGCCTTCTCGCTGCCGATGCCCTGCACCCACTGGATTTCAATGCGGCCGGTGGAGGGGTTGTAGAGGTATTTGCCGTCGCCCAGGACGCTCGAGCCGATGGCGTTCAGAAGGATGTAGCTGTGTCCGTCGTTGATCTCCTGCTTCGCCGCCGTCGCCTGCTTGTCCGCCTGGCTGGTGTGGAAGAGGACGGTGAAGTGGTCGCGCGGAAAGCTGCCCGTCACCTGAACTCCGCTGGGCAGGTGTTGCAGGTTGAAGGGCATCGGATTCGCCAGGTGGTCGAACTCCTCCAGCCCCTTGTTCATCGCGTTCAGCGTGATGCCGATCGAGAAGACGGAGACGATGACGCCGATCATGATGGCCACCTGCTGCTTCCACGGCGTCGCTCCCACGATGTAGCCGGTCTTCAGATCCTGCGAAGTGTCGCCAGCGTTCGACGCTGCGATGCAGACCACGCCGCCGACCGTGATGGCCAGCGCTCCGAAGGCTGGAGCCGTCCATCCTTTCACCAGGAAGATCGCGGTGGTGGCCATCAGGGTCGCGATGGTCATGCCGGAGACGGGCGAGGCGGAGCTGCCGACGATGCCAACGATGCGCGCGCTGACGGTGACGAAAAGAAAGCCGAAGACCACGATCAGAAGTGAGGCTGCGAGATTCGCAAGCGCACCCACCTGCGCCCCGGGGATGGGCTTGAAGTAGAGGAAGAGGAACATCAGCGCCACCAGCAAGGCCGACCCGCCGAGGACGACGCTCATGGGAATATCGTGCTCGGTGCGGAGGGGCCGCGCGGATGCTGCTGCGGCCGCGCCCTTCTTCTTCATGCCCGCGGTTAGCGCTCCGACGATGGTTGGCAGGGTGCGCACCAGCGTGATGAGACCGGCGGCTGCGACTGCTCCTGCTCCCATGGGGCGGACGTAGGTGCTCCAGAGCTCCGAGGGCGACATCTGCGAAATGGGCACGATGCCGGGGTAGAGCGGGCCCGTCATGTGCGAGCCGAAGAAGTAGATGGCGGGCATCAGCACCAGCCAGGAGAAGCATCCTCCAGCGACCAGGATGCCCGCCACGCGCGGTCCGATGATGTAGCCCACGCCGAGGTACTCCGGTGTGACGTCGGCGCGGATGGCGCTGCCGCGCAGCAGATGCTGCGGTCCGAAGTCGGGCTGGTAATCCGGCTCGCTGGGCCACAGGGAGAACAGGTTGTCATTCTGGAAGAGCGTGTACAGGCCGCCCAGGCCAAGGCCGAGGAAGACGCGGCTGGCGAACGACCCGCCGCGCTCGCCAGCGATCAGAACGTCGGCGCAGGCGGTGCCCTCGGGATAGGTGAGCGTTTCATGCTCCTGCACAATCAACTGCCGCCGCAGGGGGATCATGAAGAGGACGCCGAGCCATCCGCCGAAGAGCGCGAGCATGAAGATGCGCGTGTTCTCCAGATCGAAGCCGAGGAAGACCAGCGCCGGCAGCGTGAAGATGACGCCGGAGGCGATGGACTGGCCCGCGTTGCCGGTGCTCTGGACGATGTTGTTTTCCAGGATGGAGGACTTGCCCAGAACGCGGAGAATGCTGATGGAGAGAACGGAGATGGGGATGGACGCCGCCACGGTAAGCCCTGCGCGCAGGCCGACATAGACGGTGACCGCGCCGAACAGCACACCGAAGAGCGAGCCGAGCAGGAGTGCGCGCACGGTGAACTCCGGGCGCGACTCCGTGGATGGGACAAACGGCTGAAAGGCGGTCGGTTCGGGCATCGTGCGGTCTCTCCTGTGGATCTGCCGGGGTGTTTCCGGGGTGCTTCCTGAATGTTTCCTGAGTTGGCGCTCCGGGGAAATGCTTCCGGCGTCGCTCAGCGGGGAAGGGTGAGTGTATCAGGCTGGAGCGCAGGTTTCGGCGAGAATTCCGGGGATTCGCGCTGGCACTGCGGCCCGCGCCGCCGTATACTGCGGTTGAAAGCCGGGAAACGCACGGCATTTCCACCCGGCAGGCAAGCGAGGTGCGTCTTCAGCAGCCTTTCCGAAGACATGACGCGCGATCTTCCGCCAGCGGTCACACGCGGCTGGCGCGCCGTGGTTCGTGTGCTGCGAAGTCCGCTTCCCGCTCTGCGAAGTCCCCTGTCGGCTTTGCGAAGTCCGCTTGACGATATTTCCTCCGTCCTTTTTCCTTCCCCTTGCCGCGTTTGCGGCCACCCTCTGCTGCGTTCCGGTTTTTCTCCTGTCTGCGACGATTGCGTCGCGCGCATCCGCCCCCAGAACCAGATTGAAAATGGCTTGTCTGCGTCCGCGCGGGCGAGCCATTTCTGCATGCGCTGCGGGGAGCACCTTGGCTACGAGCCGACCTACGAGTCGGGCTTCGGATCGGGCCAGCCCATGGTTCGCGGCCTCTGCGAGGCTTGCAGCGCGGAGCCGCCGCCGTTTGCGCGGGCCGTGGCCTACGCCGTCTATCAGGACGAAGTGCGCTCCATGCTGCACCTGCTGAAGTACGACCGCGTGCGGGCAGTGGCCGCTCCTCTGGGGGCGATGCTGGCGCAGGCCATTGAAGCGGCAGTGTCTGGCATTGCGCAGGACGCCTCACGACCGGCCCCGATCCAGATGCTGGTGATCGCCGTTCCATTGTTCGCGGCCAGGGAGCGCGAGCGCGGCTTCAACCAGACCATCCTGATGTGCGACGCCGCTCTGGGGCTTCTTCGCAAGTGCCGTCCCGATCTGCCGCTGACGGCGCAGCACGCCGCTCTGGCTCGCACGCGGGCGACCGAGAGCCAGTTCCGCCTGAATCCTGAGGCCCGCCGCGCCAATTTGCAGGGAGCGTTCGCCGTGCCGCAGCCGGAGAGGGTGCGCGGCAAAGACATTCTGCTGGTGGACGATATTTTCACCACTGGCTCTACAGCGCGCGAGTGCGCCGCGACGTTGCTGCGCGCGGGTGCGGCTTCGGTGCATGTGGCGACGCTCTCCAGGGCGCAGTCGGAGACGTCCACGCTTTGGGACGCGGCTTCGTTCGGGGCAACAGCGGCGATGGCGGCGCAGGGCACGCATACGTCGATACAGGGCACGCAGTTGCCGCTCGCATTGGATTGAATGCGCCCGCAGGGGCGAGGGAGAAATATCTCGCGGAGGGAAGCGAATGTCACCGGCCAACACCACCACGCACGCGCGCAAACAGAAGCCTACGGCGAAGTATCACGCGACGCACCACCATGCGGTGGAGGCGCGAGCATCGGATGATCGCCCCTACAGCGACTACGGCCCGGCCTCCATGCAGACCCCGGTGCTGGTGCTGAACGCTTCCTACGAGCCCATCAACATCTGCGGAGCGCGCCGAGCGCTGGTGCTGGTGCTGAAGGGCGTGGCCCGCGCCGAGGAGCAGCAGGAGGCCATGCTGCACGCCGCACGCATCCGCATGCCCATGCCATCGGTGATCCGCCTGCTGGAGTACCGCCGCATTCCCCACCAGACCCGCGCCCTCTCGCGCAAGAATATCCTTCTGCGCGACCGCAACTGCTGCCAGTACTGCGGCATCGTGCTCACGTCTGCCGAGTTGACGCTGGACCACGTCATTCCGCGTTCGCGCGGCGGCCAGAGCACATGGGAGAACCTGGTGGCCTGCTGCCACAATTGCAACCGGCGCAAGGGCAACCAGTTGCTGCACGAGCTGCGCGATATGAAGCTGGCGCGCGAGCCCAGGCCGTTCAGCCTGCACACCTCGCGCCACATCATGCGCCTGATCGGCTCCGCCGACGAGCAGTGGAAGAAGTATCTTTTCTTCTGAAGCCCAGCATCTCCTGCGTTCAGAGCTTGAAGAAGAAGACCGGCGCGCACGCCATCAGCCATGCCCCTGCCTGCAGCGCAAGCACCTGCAGCGCCCGCCTCGGCTGCTGCGGAATCCATTTGATTGCGAAGTACAGCACCACAGGTGCTTGAAGAGTCATGAGCAACTGGAAGATGTGGGCTGCAGATCCCTCGTCGGCCTGGTGGACGACGCCGTAGACGGTGATGTTGCCAAGCACCACGGCCAGGGCAGAGAGGGACATTACGAGTGGGAGATAGGCGCTCGGCTGCTCCATCATTGCGCCAAAGAAGCGGGGATGTCGATCCATGTTTGCTCCCTCCAACTGTGTTATCCCGCAATCTCTCCCGGATGGCAAGTATTTTTCAGCGCACCAACACTTCGGGAAGAATGCAGCTCCGTCAGGAAGTCTCGTGATGATCGCAGCAGGAAGCGTCTTCTGGATTAGGCTCAAGGAATGAACGGAGTGCAAGTGGAGCATTCTTCGTCTGATGCACGGGGCGCTGCGGCAGGCCGTCCGCGACGCATCGCGTTCTTCGGCGGAACCTTCGACCCTCCGCATCGCGGCCACCTTGCCATCGCGGCCGCCGCGGCCGACCGCTTCCATCTGGATGAGGTCCTGTTTGCCCCTGTCGCGGACCAGCCGCTGAAGCGCGCCGGCGCATGCGCGTCCTTCGCGGATCGGCTGGCGATGGTGCGTCTGGCCTGCGCCGCCGACTCCCGCTTTCGCGCCACTGCCATCGATGGTCCACGCGGCGATGGCCGCCCCAATTACACCATCGACACGCTCACGCTTCTGCGCTCGCAACTGCCTCCGCAGGACGAACTCTTCTGCTTGATCGGGGCGGATTCGTTCAGGGATCTTCCACGCTGGCGCGATCCCGACCGCCTGCTGGCCATCTGCGAGTGGATCGTTGTGAGCCGGCCCGGCTTCCCCTTGCAGAGCTTTGCAGCAGAGCAGACGCGCCGCATTCATCCTCTGGAGGGAGTGCAGGTCGATGTTTCCTCGACGGCGATTCGAGCGGCGCTTGCTGGAACAGCGAAGAGCATTGCCGAACCGGGCCTGATTCCGCCGGAGGTTCGGGAGTACATCCGGAAGCATCGCCTCTATAGCGCGCATGGGACGGGCGCGGATAGGACGGGCTGACAGCTTTGGGAGGGTGGGCCTTTGGGCAGGGAAGGCTCCATTCCGGGAAATCGCATGGCGTTCAAAGACCTCACGGACAAGGTTTTCTGGCGCGGAGAGCTTCGCACCCGCTACCATAGGAGTTTGTAGCCAGGAGAGCGACCGACCACTATGCCCACAGCCGAAACCAGAAAACTCGTACTGGCCGCAGCCGCCGCGGCGGAAGACAAGAAGGCGGAGGACATCCGCATCCTCGAGCTCGACCCTTCCGAGGCCAGCTTCACGGACTACTTCCTTATCTGCAACGGCACCAACGAGCGGCAGAACGTCGCCATCTCCGACGGCATCGAGTACAAGCTGAAGAAGGAGTACGGCGTGATGCCGAACTCTGTCGAGGGCCGGCGCCAGGGCGAGTGGATACTGCTCGATTACGTGGACTTTGTCGTGCACATCTTCTCTGCGGAGAAGCGCGCGTTCTATGGGCTGGAGCGGCTGCGCAAGTCGGCCAGGACCATCAGCATCGACGAGTTGAACTCTGAGCTGAAAGCACGCGTGGATGCTTCACGCGCGAAGAAAGCGCCTGCGAAGAAGGCAGCAGCGAAGAAGACAGCAGCCAGGGCGGTTCCAGCCAAGGCCGCCACCAAGGCCGTCGCAAAGGCCGTCGCAAAGCCCGCTACTCCTGTCGCTGCCAGTCCCGTCGCAAAGAAGGCCGCGAAGAAAGCAGCTTCCCCGGCGAAGAAGGCAGTGGCAAAAAAAACGGTCGCAAAGAAGGCTGTCGCTAAAAAGGCGGTTAAGAAGTCCGCGAAGTAAATCGCGGCCCCGTCTTTTGTCCGTATTCGCCTGTCCGTCTGAGGAGCGGCCTGCAGCGTCAGCAACGAAGCGTCCCTGCAGGCAGGTGTTCTCAGGGGCTGCGCCACGCCGAAAACGAAATTTCCTTAGCTGTTGGCGAGAATCGCGTCCGCGATGGCCGCGGCCTCGGCCATGGGGCGGACGTCGTGGACGCGGACGATGTGCGATCCGGCGAGGATGCAGGCCGTGCTGGCGGCAATGGTCGCGTTGACGCGCTGCTCAGGAGGGATCTCTGCGCCGCCGCGCAGGGGAGCGAGCGTGCGGCTGAGGAACGACTTGCGCGACACGCCGGCAAGAATGGGGAGCCCCAGCGACTGCAATTCCGAGAGCTGCGCCAGCAGGGGGTAGTTCGCGTCGAAGGCTTTGCCGAAGCCGAAGCCGGGGTCGATCACGATGCGCTCCTCCGCAATGCCAGCCTTGCGCGCTGCGCGGATGCGCTTGGCAAGATCCTCGCGCACAACCGCAGCAGCATCCTTCGCCGGAATCGGTGGCAGGCTGCGCCACTCGTTAGGCCTGCCGCGCGTGTGCATCAGGACGACGCCGCAGGCCAGTTCAGCGCAGGCTGCCGCCATCTCCTGGTCCCAGAGGAAACCGCTCACATCGTTGACGATCTCCGCTCCCGCAAAGATGGCGGCGCGCGCTGTGGCGGCCTTGTAGGTGTCGATGGAGACGATGGTCCCGGGCCGCGCGCGCAGCACAGCTTCCATGACGGGAAGGATGCGATCCTGCTCCTGCTGCGCGGAGACGGGGGCGCGGTCGCCGGGGCGCGTGGACTCGCCGCCAAGGTCGAGGATGTCCGCTCCCTCGTCCAGCATCCGCAAGGCGTGCGCGACTGCCCTCTCAGGGCTGAAAAACTGTCCCCCGTCAGAAAAGGAGTCCGGCGTCACATTCAGAACGCCCATCACCAGCGTCCGCGCGCCAAGTGCGAGAGTGCGCGTGCGAAGCGTCCACTCTAGGGCCGGCCTGATGGCGAAGGTCATGATGAGGAGATTCTACGGGAGGGGAAAGCAGGGAACAGGGATCAGGGATCAGGGAACAGGGATTCGGGGGCGATGGAGAGCGGGTTTTGGCCTCTGGCCGAGTCGGAGAGGGGGGAACGATTCGAGTTCACCTTCCTGCCGGGTTCCTCATCCGCGTGCGCAGGGTTCTGCGATGGCCGGATGCGTTCCACCGCCTCTCGGCTACACTGGCTTCAGAACCCCACGCAATCCACATGCTGAGCCAGCCACACCAGACCGACTCGTTCCATGCGCCGCGTTCGCCGAAAATGCGGGGGCAGAGGAGTCTGGCCTTCGGATTTTCGCTCGTCGGATTTCCGCCGAGTGTCCGTTGGCTTGGCGAAGCTCTGCTGGCGGCGAGCCTGCTGTCTCCTTTGGCTGCGGCGCAAAGCATCTTCCCTCCGGGCAGCAGCCAGCTTCCGGTTCCTCCGGCTGCGTCCTCGACGACACCGGCCCGCCAGACGACTGGAAGCTCAGCCCGCCAGACCGCAATCGCGGCCCGTCCCTCCGCGCTGAAGACCTCCGCCCGTCCTGCGATGCGGAGTGCGGCCAGATACCGTCCCCGCGCCCTGGGGCCTGCGATCGCCCAGGTGCTGGCGGATCCTTCGGTGGCGCACGCTCACTGGGGTATTTCCGTCACCACGCTGGAGGGAGCTCCGGTCTACGCTTTGAACGAAGGCCAGCTCTTCCAGCCTGCTTCCAACAACAAGCTCTTCACCACGGCGGCGGCGCTGGCCCTGCTGGGGCCGGACTACCGGGCGAAGACCTACCTGCTGGAGTCTGGCCACGTGGACCGCAATGGCCGTCTGCAGGGCGGGTTGAGGCTGCTGGGAGCGGCCGACCCCAGCCTCTCGAACCGCACCTATCCGTATGTTCCCGCCGATGACGACCAGCGCGTGGATACGCTGCCCGTCGCGTTCGACGAGTTCGCCAGCGCTGTGGTGCGCAGCGGCGTGCTCGCCATTGACGGCACCATCGACGCGGACGACACCTTCTTCCCCTACGAGCGCTACGCCACGGGATGGAGCTGGGACGACCTGCAATGGGGCTATGGCGCGCCTGTCTCTGCGTTGACCGTGAATGACAACGAAATGTACCTGAACGTGCAGCCGGGCGTGAATTACGGCGAGCTGGTGCAGGTGAACTGGAGCATCCCCAACCACGGCAACACGCTGGATCTGACGGGGCTCTCGACGGCCATGCCGGGAACCAGGGCGGCGCTTGGCGTGGAGCACCAGCCGGGGTCGGCGGTGTTCCGCGTATTCGGCCAGGTGCCAGCGACCAGCGAACTGACGCCGCCAAACCAGGAGCGTGTTGCTGGAACTCCGCGGGCGACGGCGAGCACGCTGCATATCGCTGTCGCCGCGGAATACCCCTCCACCTTCGCCGCCGACCTGCTGCGGCAGACGCTGGCCAACCACGGCGTGCTGTTGAACGGAGGGCTGCATGCGAGCCACCGTGACAGCTTCGATACGCAGAGCTTCCGCGAGCAGTCCCGCCAGCCGCTGGCGTTGAAGACGCAGGCCCAGGCGCTGGCCGCGCTGCAGCCAACCATTGCTCCCACAGACAAGGTGCTCGCCATCCACACCGGGCCGCCGCTGCTGCAGGACGTGACGCTGACCAACAAGATCAGCCAGAACCTGCACGCGGAGCTGCTGCTGCATACGCTGGGACGAGCGTATGGGAAGGATGGCTCGACGGCCGAGGGAGTGCGCGTGGTACGGCAGTTCCTGGCCACCGCGGGGCTGATGCCGGACGATTTCTCCTTCGTCGATGGCTCTGGCCTGTCGGACGAGGATCTGGTGGCTCCTCGCGCCGTGACGACGCTGCTGCGCTACGCCGCTCGGCAGCCCTGGGGCGCCGGCTACCGGAACTCGCTGCCCATCGGCGGCGTGGACGGGACGCTGGCCAGCCGATTCACCACGCCGGGGCTGAAGGGCCGCGTCTACGCGAAGACGGGGACGCTGTCGGAAGCGATGGCGCTGAGCGGATACCTGGTCGCCTCCAGCGGGCGCACCCTGGTCTTTTCCATCCTGGTGGGCAGCTACACGCCGGGTTCGAGCGCCGAGCGTGCCGCGGTGGATCGCATCCTTGCGGACATCGCCGCAGCGAACTGAGAGCAGCGCACTCCACAACAACCGGGTTCCGGGTGCCCACGTCTCGATTTTGGAACGTGGGTTTTCGCGCGGATTCAACCGTGCCAGGCCATCGAAGTTTGGCAGAAATGCCTGCCGCGCTCCACAATGGTCATGTGAAGGTTTCTTTCAGATCCTGTGCTCTGCTGGCGGCGGCTCTCGCTTTCTTTGCGGCGGGCTGCAAGAGCGGGCCTCCGCCCTCCAAGCCGCTCTCGCAACTGACGCCGACGGAGCAGAGCGGGCGCGCTGTCTTTCAGACGCATTGCGCCGCCTGCCACTACCCCACCTCGACCGAGCCGTTGCACGGGCCGGGCCTGCAGGCGCTGTTCAAGCGGCCCTATCTGCCCTCGGGAGCGCCCGCGAACGACGACCGCGTCTCCTCAGTCATCCTCCATGGCCGCAATATGATGCCGCCCATGGGCAATCAACTCGACGACCAGCAGATGCAAGACCTGCTCGCGTACTTGCACACCCTATGAAAAGCGAATTGCAACAGGAAGAGCGCGCACGCGCCGAGCGGGACCGGGACGCGGCCGAGGAGTTGGCGGCGCGCAAGCATGAGGCGCGGCACGAAGGTCTGCTGCCGGGCATCGTCGCCATTGGCGGATGGAGCATTGTGACCGCGCTGGTGGGCCTGATGGGGGCGGCGCACCGGGCGTATCCAACGCCTGCGGCGAATGCGACGGCGGCGGCCATCGGCTCCTTGATGCTGCTGGGAGCGGTGGGCATGCTGCTGCTGCGGCGCTGGGGATGGGCGCTGGTGCTGGGCGCGTCGGCGCTTTCGGGAAGCTACTTCCTGTTCATCGCGGTGCGGCTGGGGCAGTTTCCGGGCTATCTGATGGCGGCC
>JAJZHR010000501.1 GCA_021810815.1 Acidobacteriota bacterium
CTTCTCTTGCATCATTGTTCGAGTAAAAGTTCAGCCTGCACGGGCTGTCGACGACTCTGGATCTCTTGTTCATCGAGCGGAGCGAACGTCTCAAGATAGCTCTTCACGGACTGTGCCAGCGCGTAGCTCAGCATTGGAGGCACGGCATTGCCGACTTGGTAGTACTGGCTCGTCTCCTGTCCATGAAACTCAAACCAATCGGGAAAGCTCTGGAGCCGGGCGGCTTCCCGCAGCGTCAGCCTTCTGCGCCGACCGTCCGACAACTTGATGCGGTGCATGTCCCCTGTAGGCGCGGCGATATTTCGGCAGGTCAGCGTCCTGGCCGGCTTTTGTAGATTGAGGTCGCGCGGGTTGACGCACTGTGAAGCGCGTTCATACCGTGCTACATAGGCATCCATGCTTTCCGTGAGGTACTTCGCATCTTCAGGAGCTTCCAACGCCGAATCGCCCAATGCTTCACCTGCATTCACGCGAGAGTGCGAGGGCTTTGGAAATTGATATCCGCCCTTGTGGCCAACGGCGATGAGCCGCTCCCGATTTTGCGGCACCCGGAAATCCACGGCATTCAACACGGTAAACTCAACGATGTAGCCGAGTTGCTCCAATTGCGCAACCACCTCGGATAGGTACCAGCGGTTTCGATAAAGCAAACCACGCACGTTCTCAAAAAGGAAAAGCGACGGTCGCAGTTGGTCGACTGCCGCGATAAACGCTGGAAACCCGTCGCGGGAGTCCTTCAGGCCAAGTTGATGGCCACCGACGCTGAATGGCTGGCAGGGTGGCCCGCCAATGACAACGTCTGCATGCGGAAATCGGGTCTGCGGCGTAAGAAATTCCTGCTGGCACGCGCCAGCGAGGTTGGCGTTGTACGTGGCGCAGCAATCGGAATCCATCTCAAAGCCGATGGTGTGAAACCCGGCAGACTCAAAGCCAAGCCCAAGCCCACCGCATCCTGCAAACAAGTCCAATACAAGTCCTGCGACCCCGATTTTTGGCCGAAGCAATTCGGAGATGCGACAAATATAGTCAGGCTGGGTGCTGGACGGCATGGATTTCATCATAGTCCAGCCGTCGCGGTTGGCTTGTTTGTGGTTCACATGTCGCGGTATCAGGCCCGCAGTAATAGCCGAGACAGGCCAAAAAAACTACCCCTCCATCAGCATCCCCGCCAGCAGCGCCGTCCGCGGCGCCAGGTGCTCCAGCAGCAGCGACTCATGCTCCGCATGCGCTCCCTCGCCCACTGCTCCCATCCCGTCCAGCGTAGGAATCCCCAGCGCCGCCGTGAAGTTCCCATCCGAGCCGCCTCCTGTCGCCGCTTCCTCCAGCGCGAACCCCATCTCCGCCGCCATCCCTCGCGCCTGCCGGAACAGGGCGACCGTGCCCGCTTTGCGCTCCATCGGCGGCCGATTCATCCCTCCCGTCACCGTCAGGCTGCACCCCTTGTCCTCGCACCGCAGCCCCCGGAACATCCTCTCCACCCGCGCCGCGTCTCCCATCTTCGCGATGCGCACGTCCACCTCCGCCCACGCCTCCGCCGCCACCACGTTCGACCGCGTCCCGCCGCCAATCACCCCCGGATTCACCGTGATCCCGCGCTTCAAATCCGTGAATCCGCTCACCTTCCCCAGCAGCCGCCCCAGCTCCAGCACCGCCGAGTGCCCCTTCCCGAAGTCCACTCCGCTGTGCGCCGCCACGCCCTTCACCGCAAGGCGGTAGTCGCCCACGCCCTTCCGTGCCGTCTTGTAAGCCCCCGCCAGCCCCTGCGCCGGCTCCATCACAAACACCGCCTCGCACTCCGCTGCGATCCTCTCCGTCACCGCCCGCGAAACCGGGCTGCCGATCTCCTCGTCGCTGTTCAGCAGCAGCACCATCGGCCTCGCCCGCAGCCCCGCCTCCCGCAGCAGCCGCACCGCCGCCATCGCCATCGCCACGCCAGCCTTCATATCCAGCACGCCCGGCCCCCACGCCCTCGCTCCTTCACCACGCCCCTTGTCCACCCTCCACGGCATCCGCGCCAGCGTCCCCACCGGCCAAACCGTGTCCAGATGCCCCAGCAGCAGCACCGGCTTCTGCCCCGCGCGCGCCCTCCCAAACCGTACTTCCAGCAGATCCCCGTGCTCCTTCTGCCGATGCCGCTTCGCCCGCCCGCCAAGCGCCACCGACCATCCCGCCACCAGCGCCGCCGCCTCATCCACCCCGGCCTTGCTCTCGCTGGGCGACTCCACGCGCACCAGTTCCTCCATCCGCGCCAGCATCCACGCCTGTTCCGCCTCCGCACTCGCCAGCAGCGCCCGCATCATCTCGCTCTTCGTTTTCATGACGTTAGTTATATCGAACTCGACAAAACCTCGCAGCCGCCCCAAAAGTGTCTCCTATTTGCCACACTGCAACTTTGCCGCCGCCCTGTAAGCTATGTTTTCATTCCGGGAAATGTATCCAGATTGCAGCAAAAGGGCAGCAAAGGCCAGCAAGCGGCGGCGCACAGGCAGCGAGTGATCAACCAGGGCCACTTCGAACACACAATCCGCGACACCGCCTCTTTCTCCGGCATCGGCCTCCACAGCG
>JAJZHR010000502.1 GCA_021810815.1 Acidobacteriota bacterium
GGCCAACTTCATCGCCGTGGCCTACCTGCGCATGTCCAAGCTCAAGCATCTGCCGCCTCACCCGTTCGCCGCCGCGGCCGCTCCATGACACCCGTTTCCACACAAAACGGCATAGAGCCGCTTGATGCCGACGCTCACGGCATACCCGAAGTATTTCTCACCGAATGTCGCTGTCCACCGGCTCCCCAGGAAGCCCAGCATCACTGCGCCGCCGCCAATGACAATGTAACTCTCCACCAGCGTCATGAATAACTGCATGGCGACAACCGCAAATGCCAATACGACGATCAATCCGGAGACGCCAACAATTATATCGTCAAGCATGTATGAGGCGATCGCCGAAAAGCTGAAGTCCGGGCTATGGAGCGACCCGATTAAAGTCGCGGCAATGCTCATGCCCTGATTGAAGATTCCACTCGGCGTCAACGTTGGGCCACCGCCTCCGATGCTCTGCCCCATTTGCGCAAAGCTGTTGACGATCGCGGGAACCCAGGTCGGCGCGAACGTCAGAATCGTAAAGAAAAAGCCGATGGCGGCTATTTTTAGCGTGAACCATCCGAGCAAATCTGCGACGTCACCTTTTTGGAGCGTGTACTGGGCGGCGGCCCAGCTTAGCTCGATCGCGGCGAGCGATCCGAAGAGGTTTTTCCCGTAGCTAAGACCTCTATCCATCCATCCGCTCGATGCGGTTTGCATCGATTGCTGCACGGAATCCAATATGCCGGTTGCATGCGCCTCGCCGGCGACCAGAAGAAGCGCGGATGCCAGCAAGAAATAGTGTCTTGGTTTCATGATTTATCCTGATTATTGCGGCCCGTCAGAACGGAGAGTTGTAGCTCTGGTTCAACCACGAGTCGAAGGCATTGCGGTCCTGCTGCGACTCGTTGCTGCGGTTCGCCATGTACTGCTCGACCGCCGTGTTGCCGGCCATGATGTCCTGGCGCATAAGCTGCAGCTGATTGACCTGCATGCCCGCGATCTGGTTGGCGGCCTGCAGCACCTGCATCCGACCGGAGGCAGACTGGCTCGCGTTCTGCACCGCCTGCAGCGCGTCCTGCTCAGTCTGGAAGTGGCGCGACTCCAGGCCGTACTGCTGCAGCGTCGCGGCGATCTGGTTGTTCATGTTCTGCTGCCACTGCGCGAGCGTCGTGCCGTAGTTCGGCATGGCCTTGCTCGGATCGCCGTACTGCTGCGCGACCTGGTTGAACGAGTTTTGCGCCGCCCAGCTCAACCCCTGGATCTGTCCCTGCAGCTGGATAACCTGGTCGACCGTGCCCATGATGCTGCTCCACGACTGAAGGGGCATGGTCGCGAGGTTCTTGACACTGTTGATCTCCATCTGTGTCTGCGCCACCAGCTGCTGTGCCTCGGTGACGTACTGCTGCAGGGCGGTGATCTCCTGAACGATCTGTTCCGGGAAAGTCGCGCCGGCGATGAGGCCCGTCGCATGGGCGGCACCGGGGGGGAGAAAGCAAAGGACCGCAGCGGCGGTGGCAATGCTGATGCGCGCCGGTTGTCGCATGGTTTTCAGTGGCGTCATTTGGCTTTTCCTTTAATGTGTTGCCCCGCTATCGGAGCCAGGTCTGGATGAAGTGAACAAGGGTGAGGGCGGCCAGGGAGCCAAAGAAGCCACCAGCCGCGGCGCTTGCGAAGCGCGCTGCGACGCCATCCCCGGCAGCTTCAACGATGGACACGCGGGCGCGCTCCATTTCTCCTGCCCAGGCGGCGGCCGCCCGATTGAGCCCGTCCGCTTGCGCACGGATCTCGCGGCCGATCTCGGCGCGCGCGGCCGCCGCCGCGGCCGCGTGGAGTTCGGCCTTTGCTGCGACCATCGCGGCCTGAACCTCCCTCCGAGCAGCCAGCGCCGCAGCCTCGGCAGCACCTTGACGCCGCTCCTCAGCGCGTTCGACGACGCGGTCGGCAGCGTCGCCGAGGACCCGGACTTGGTGGTTCAAACGGGCGACGGTGTTCGGCATCAGCTCTGCAACGAGCTTGACCCCGTCATGCAATTGACCGACGTCGCCCAGGAGCTCGGCCATGAGGGCTTCCAGTGCAGTGCTCTCTCCCATCTGGACCCCCTCACGCCAGAAGGGACTTGAACACCGCGTCCAACTCCTCGGTGACGCCGGCGGCCAGGCGACGCAGTGCGATGCGGCGGCTGATGAGCAGCCTCTCCTCGGGATCGCTGGACTTCTTGAGCATCTCCTTGAGGTCGTCGGGATCGCTGAGGATCTCGGCAATGGTCTGGCTCGACGCGCGCAGCCTGCCGTACAGATCGTTCATCGACACCACCGCACCGGGGCGCAAGGTGAACAAGCCCTCCGCAGCGTGGTACTCGAAGAGGCCAGCGAACAGCCGCTCGGGCGCCTCGTCCGCCTCGACCATGTTGAACACGACACGAATTTTTTCAGGGGGCACACCGAGGGAAGCACTGATCAATTCCCCGCAACCGGCGCCGAGCGCTGGCTGAACGGGGTGCGAACTGGAACAATGGTCCTGAGCGCCGGAGGGCGCGAGGAACGACGATGCAGACGAGCTTTTCCGAGTAC
>JAJZHR010000503.1 GCA_021810815.1 Acidobacteriota bacterium
GGTTGCGGTGGTGATTTCGGGCGCGTTCACGGGTGTGTCCATGGTAGCCGATGCGCGCAGCGGAATGCCGCAGGAGGTGCGGTGCTTGACACTCGGAGACAGGGTCATTAGGTTCGGGAGAGCGGCTGGCTGTGCGAGACGGCGGCCGGCACGAAGGGAACAGGCAACGATGACGCAGAGTGCAACAATGCGGAGTGCAAAGGGATGGTTTCGGCGGGTAGCAGCGGCGGTGTTGTGCGCGGGCATGGGCCATGCGGCGGCGCGGGCGCAGGTGGTGGCGCCGAATGATCCTGACGGGCGGATGACTGCGGCAGAGCGTGCGCAGGCCGGGACAGGTGCTCCCGTGACGCCGCTGGCTCCGGCGTCGAGCCTGACGAGCGCGCAGCAGAAGGCGCGGCTGGCGCAGTGGCGCAAGCAGATTCGCACGGCGCTCTATATTCCCGACCCGCTGCCGAAGCTGCAGGAGCGGACGTGGTCGTCGTTTACGCCGATGCCGGGCGTGCGCGCGGACCGCGTGACCTATGGCACGGCGGACGAGATGATCGTGCCGGCGATTGTGTACTACCCGGACCCGGCGCTGACGAAGTCCACGGGCAAGAACAAGACAAAGCTGCCGGGCATCGTGATTGTGAATGGGCACGGCGGGGACAAGTACAGCTGGTACGCGATGTACAGCGGGATGCTGTTTGCCAAGGCTGGCGCGGTGGTGGTGACGTACGACCCGATTGGCGAGGGTGAGCGGAACGGCCAGATGCTGTCGCGGACCGGAGCGCACGACAAGTGGGTGAGCCCGCCGATGGGGATGCCACGCACGGACTGGGGTCAGCGGCTGGGTGGGTTGATGCAGACCGATGTGATGCAGGCGGTGAGTTATCTGCGGTCGCGGCATGATGTGGATGCGTCGCGGATCGGCGTGGCGGGATACTCGATGGGCGGATTCATTGTGGGCATCACGGGCGCGATTGACCTGCGCATTCACGCGGTGCTGATCTCCGGCGGCGGCGTGTATGACGGGCCGGGCGGGTACTTCGATGCCAATCCCCTGCCCTGCCAGATGCCGCCGTACAAGGCGCTGCTGCCGCTGGGCGACCGCGGTGCCGTGCTGTATGCACTGAACGCGGAGCGTGGGCCGATGCTGGTGATGAACGGCTCGAACGACACGGTGATGGATATTGCACATCATCCGCCGGCCTGGTTTGCGGACGAGCAGGAGCGCGCGCTGCAGCTGGTAGGGAAGGACTCGCCGGCGGCGAAGAACGTGTTTACGACGATCGTGTATCCGGGCATCAGCCATCGGCCGTCGTGGGTGGACCGCGATGGAGTGGCGTGGCTGAATGAGCAGCTGCACTTTGCGCTGTGGGACGCGGCGACGATTGCCGCGGAGCCGACGACGCACATCGGCACATGGGTGACGGAGAACCACGTGGATGAGGCCAAGAGCTTCAACCGCGAAGACCGCGAGGCCGGGATCGATGCGCTGGGAACGGGGTTTCCGGCCCTGACGCGCGAGCAGTTGACGGTGCTGCCGGTGGACGTGTGGAACCGCGAGCGGAGCCGGTTGATCTACGAAGGCTGGGCCGCGACGATGACCGACGACGAGCAGCGGGCGGCGCAGTAGCGCGAACAACCGCCGTCGCGCGAACGACGATGGATTGGCCGAAAGGGCTGTGGTAGCGTGGTGCGTATGTTGAAGGTGCCGCGACACAACCCTTTCTGTCTTCTTGCTGCGGTTGTGGCGGGCTCGCTTGCTGCGGGAGCGCAGCAGGTTCCCAACACGCAGCAGGTTCCCAACACGCAGCAGCCGACGAAGAACGCGGACGGCACCTACACGATGCGCGTGACCACGCGTGTGGTGGCGCTGGATGTGGTGGCCACGGACAAGCAGGGGAACCTGGTGACCGGGCTGACGAAGGACGACTTCCACATCACCGAGAACGATGAGCCGCAGACGATCACCAACTTCGATCTGGGTGGTCAGCGACTGCCGGCGCCGACGGTGGACGTTGAATCGACGGCCGACCTGGATCGGCTGGCGCCTCGGTCGCCGGTGAACATTATCCTGCTGGATGAGTTCAACACGCGGTTTGAGGACATGGCGTTCGCGCTGTACTCGGTGGAGCAGTACCTGAAGAAGCAGCCGGACCACCTGACGACGCCGACGATGATCATCGCGGTGGGAATCGACCGGTTCGAGGTTCTGCGCGACTATACGCAGAACAAGCAGCTGCTGCTGGACTCGCTGAAGCATCACTTCACGGGCAACCCTTGGCGAAACACCTCCAACAGCTGGGCGGCCGAGCGGTATGGAACGGCGTTTCTGACGCTGCGCCGCGTGGCCGAGGCTGTGATGGGGCATCCGGGACGGAAGAACATGATCTGGATCGGGCGCGGATTTCCTTCGCTGGATATGGCCAGCGTGCCGATCGACACGAGCAACCGCATCGAAAGCCTGCGTCAGCAGTGCGTGAACAAGCTGCGCGATGCACGTGTGACGCTGACGACGATTGACCCGGCAGGCGTGATGATCGACCCCG
>JAJZHR010000504.1 GCA_021810815.1 Acidobacteriota bacterium
GGGAATCAGAGGATTTCCATCCGATGTCACCATCGTCCCCTGGTTGTTCAGGTGGAAGCTGCCGTCGCGCGTGTAGGCCAGCGTTCCGTCCGGCATCGTCACCTGGAAAAAGCCCATGCCCTGAATGGCCAGATCCAGCGGATTTCCGGTCTGGTTGAAGTCGCCCTGGTTCATAATCACTTCGCTCGCCGCAGAGCGCGTTCCCAGGCCGATCTGCAATCCCGCGGAGACCGTCTGCTGGCTGGCCGCAGCCCCCGGAGCCACCAGGTTCTGGTAGATCATGTCCTCGAACTGAAGCTGCCTGCGCCGAAATCCAGCCGTCGCCGAGTTGGCGAGGTTGTTGGCGATCGTGTCCAGATTCAACTGCTGCGCGCTCATCCCGCTCGCCGCCGTATACAAAGCTCGTATCATTTGCCGCCTCCCACCAACTGCCGTTCCTGTTCCCTGTTCCCTGCCTTTATTCCTGCCTCTAAACCCTCGGCAGCTCTTCCGTCGCCGTCTTGTCGAATCCTGTATCGAACACGCTGAGCGCCTTCTGCATCATTTCCGCCTGCCGCTGCACCAGAATCAGTTGCATGGTTCCATGCACGGCGTCTTGGTTCGATCCTTCGACCGCTCCCTGGCGCACGGTTGCATGGCCTGCCTGCGCCACGGTCCCTTCCGGGACGGCGAAGTGGTTCACGCCCTCCTGCGTCAAAGCTGTGCCCAGGGGGAAGTCCACCACGCCCACCTGCGCCACTACGGCTCCGCCAACCGAGATCGATCCATCCGGGCCGACACGCACGTCGCCCGTGGGAACGGTGATGGCCTTGCCCTGCGCGTCCAGCACGGGCTCTCCTTTGGGCGTGGTCAAAACGCCTGTCACGGATTTCTGGAATTGGCCGTCCCGCGTATAGCGCGTCCCGTTCGGCGTCTTGATGGCGAAGAATCCCTGCCCATCCAGTGCCAGATCGAGCGGATTGCCCGTCTCCACCAGAGCTCCCTGCCCCAGGTCCGGGCGATTGCCGCCAAGAACTCCGAAGTCGTTCACCGCCGATCCAAGCTGCGAGGACGAAGCCTGCTGGCCGGCCAGAACGTCGCGGAAATAATCCTTCTGGGCGCGAAAGCCGTTGGTCCCCGCGTTGGCGAGGTTGTTGGCCGCCGTGTCCAGCGCCTGCGTGCGCGCCAGCAGCCCCGTATAGGCTGCATACATTCCGCTGTCCATCGGCTCGGCCCTCCCCTCGCAGCGGAGAGGAGTGCAGATGGAAGGCCAAAGCGGAGGCCCGGAGTGTTAGAAGGGATTTAGGAAAGGCGCTCGGCAGCCAGTCGGCGGGTCAGCAAGACAGTGGGTCGCCGAGTCGGCGGAACGAGACGTCAGCGCATCGGCTCGCACACCAGGGTGAAGTGGACGGGGTGGCCGTCGAACCAGTACATGCGGTCGTGCCTCTGGCTCTGGCTCGACGCATGGATGCGATGCTGCTTGCCGGAGATCACCGCCGGCACCGAGAGCAGGCACCCCGCGGACAGCTCCGCAACCTGGCCCTTCCATCCGCCAGCCACCATGTTGCAGACCTCGCCCACAGCATCGGCCACAGTGAAGTCCATCTGCTCCTCCTCGGTCCCCAGCATGCACCCTGTCATGCGGCGCGCTCCCGCCTCGCCCACGCGCAGCACGCACGCGCCTCGCATCACCCCAACGAAGCCAACAATGGCCGCAACATGCTCCAAAGCCGAGCCGGAGGAAGTATTGGAAGTGCGAGAAGCATAAGAAGCGGGGGAAGTATGGGAAACAGGCAAGGTCGGGGAAGTGGAATCGACCGCCGCTCCTCCCGCATACCAGGGATGCGCCTCCTCCTCCTGCGAGTGCCCCTGCTCGCGCAGGCAGGGCATGCCAAGCATCAAGGCAAAGATGTTCATGACAGCAGCATCCAGCAGGGCCATGCTGTCCTCAATCCAGCCATCGCAAGACTTCGCCAAAGGAGCCTCAAAAGCCGTAGCGCGCATCGTTCTGCATCCTCCGCCTTCCCTAATCCCTGTTCCCTGTTCCCTGTTCCCTGCTCCCTGTTCCCGCCCTCAAGCCTGCATCAGCGGCAGCACCCTCTGCTTCACCTGTTCCGGCGTGAATGGTTTCCGGATATACCCGCGCGCTCCCATCTCAATCGCGGCCAGCACATGCTGCTCGCTTCCCTCCGTGGTGATCATCACCACCGGAATGCCGACTGCGAGCTGGCGCTCTCGCATCTGCCGCAGGAACTCCAGTCCATCCATCACCGGCATGCTGATGTCGGTCAGAATCAGGTCCACCGGGCGCGCCGAGACATGGGCCAACGCCTCGCTGCCATCGGCCGCCTCCAGCACGCTGGAGAACTCCAGCCCCGCCTGCACCAAAGCGCGCATCACGATCTTGCGCATCACCGATGAATCATCCACGATCAGAACTGTCCCCCGCATTCCGCTGGCCTCCCTCGCCGTCCGTGCCTGTCCATCCATGCCCTGGCCCGTCCGTGCTCGAAGCGCTTATCGGCGAAACAGCGCCGCATCATGAGGGGGCGA
>JAJZHR010000043.1 GCA_021810815.1 Acidobacteriota bacterium
CTGCTTCAGCGCGCTTTCACGGTTCATGGCTGCGCCCTTCGGCCCAGTGCCGCGATCGATCGACGGCCTGCTTCCAGCGTGCGAGCTGCGCCTGCCGCTCCGGTTCGCCCAGGGAGGGCCTGAAGGATTGCCCCGCGACCCACCGCTCCGCCAATTCCTCGGTGCTCCGCCAGTAGCCGCAGCCGATCCCGGCCAGGAAAGCCGCTCCCAGCGCAGTGGATTCGGAACTCGCCGAGCGCACCACAGGCACGCCCAGAAAGTCGGCCTGCATCTGCATCAACAGCGCATTCTCCGATGCACCTCCATCCACCCGCAGCTCTGGAATCGCGATGCCGGAGTCTGCTTCCATGCCGGTAAGAATATCCGTCACCTGGAGAGCGATGCCTTCGAGCGTGGCGCGCGCAATGTGGCCGCGGGTCGTGCCGCGGGTCAGCCCAAGGATCGTTCCCCGCGCATGCGGATCCCAGTAGGGAGCTCCCAACCCGGAAAGAGCCGGCACAAAGTACACGCCTCCATTGTCCGGGACGGATGCTGCCAGCGGCTCCACCTCCGCCGAAGACCCGATAATCCCCAGCCCGTCCCTCAGCCACTGCACCGCCGCCCCGCCAATGAAGACGCTGCCCTCCAGGGCATATTCCGTGCGTCTGCCAATCTGCCATGCCACCGTGGTCAGCAGCCGGTTCTGCGACATCACCGGCTCGGTTCCGGTCTGCATCAGCATGAAGCAGCCCGTGCCGTAGGTGTTTTTCACCATGCCCGGCCGCAGGCACATCTGCCCGAAGAGAGCCGCCTGCTGGTCTCCTGCAATGCCGCACACCGGTACGCCCGGCAGCACGTCCGTGATGCGCACGCACTCGCCGCTTGACGCAACCACCTGCGGCATCATGCTGCGGGGAATGTCGAAGATCCGCAGCAGTTCCTCATCCCACTCCAGCGTGCGCAGATTGAAAAGCAGGCTGCGCGATGCATTGCTCACATCCGTCGCATGCCGCTGTCCGCCCGTCAGCTTCCACATCAGCCATGAGTCGACCGTTCCGAAAGCCAGCATCCCTGCCGCTGCTTTTTCCCGCGCCCCGGGCACATTGTCCAGCAGCCACCGTATCTTGCTGGCGGAAAAATACGCGTCGATAACCAGCCCTGTCTTCCGCTGAATCAGCGGCTCATGGCCCTCCGCCTGCAGCCGTTCGCAAAGCTGCGCGGTGCGGCGATCCTGCCACACCAGAGCATTGAAGATGGGCTGTCCCGTCTCGCGGTCCCAGACAATCGTCGTCTCTCGCTGGTTCGCGATACCGACCCCGGCCAAATCCACAGGGCTCAGACCGGTCTGCTCCATCACAGCCCGGATGGCAGCAAGCTGCGAAGACCAGATGGCCTCCGGATCCTGCTCCACCCAACCCGGTTGCGGATAAATCTGCGGCAGTTCCCGCTGCGCTACAGCAATAATCTTTCCATCAGCGCCAAGGACCACAGCCCGCGAGCTGCTAGTGCCCTGGTCCAGGGCAAGAATCGTTTTCATGGCGAACAGCCTTCCAATTCGCAGAGCAACGCCGCAACGAAGAGCAGCAATAGCAAAGATAGGCCAGCGCGATGCGGAGGCAACCCTTTATCCCGCCCGGATTCTTGCGCCTGCCTGGTACGGATGTCAAGCTGGCTGCTTTAACGCGGCAGGCAGAGACTCCTCTGGAGTCTTTTCGCATACTGATGCGCAGGAAGACGCCGCCCAGGGAAAACCTGGCCCGGATGTGTTGACGTGATTCTCCTCCGATCAAACCCGATCTCTCGACGCTTGGAGGCAATCCACCCTATGTGATAGTCACGGTCTGGGGCCGGCCATCGAACAGTATCCTCTTCCCGCTGGTCTGGCCAGCAATCCGCACCTCGAAGGACCTCTTTTTGTGTGGCCAGGTTCCATGGGCCATCTGCAGCGTCAACTGCTGCTGGCGGTCATTCCATCGCATCTCCAGTCGCCGGAACTCTCCGTTCCTGTAGTTGAAGCTCTCACCGTCATCTTCGTAGAGGAAGGAAGCTCCGTCGGCACCAGGATAGATGGTCAGCGTGATCGGTCCCTCCACGTTTTCGGAGGTGTACTGCTTCGCGGGTCCCATAGGAATCACAGCGCCAGCGCGCACGTAGAGGGGAATGGTAGCAAGGTCCACGTCGCGGACGATCTTGCGGCCACCATCGTGCTTCGCCTGCGTCCAGAAGTCGTGCCATATCCCTTTGGGAAGATACACCGCCCGCGAGGCAGCTCCCTTCTCAACAACGGGTGCTACCAGGATGTCGCGACCGAACAGGTACTCGTCGCCGCAAGCCACGGCAGCGGCATCGTCGGGATAGTGGAGCCAGAGAGCCCGCATGACAGGAAGGCCAGTGTCGCAGGTCTGCCGGACTGCGGTGTAAAGATATGGCATCAGCTGATACCGAAGCTCTAGATATTTGCGGCAGATGGGTTCCACCAGCGGATTGTGCAACTCCGCCGGGTCTGGATGGTAGCTGGCGGTCTCCGCGAATCCGATCTCTCCCGTGTCCCATCCCCACGGCCGGTGCAGCTTCCAATCGCGTCCATGGGAACGAAACAGGGGACAAAAGGCAGAGAACTGGAACCACCGCGTGTAGAGCTCTCCGGTATACTCCTGGGTTGGAATGAAGCCGCCGATATCGGTACCCCAGTAGGGAATCCCGCTCAGCCCTGTGTTGATGGCGTTCGGAACATGCGTCTTCAAGGTTTCCCAGCGGGAGAGAACGTCCCCGGACCAAAGGAACGAGGCGTAGCGCTGCATGCCGGCATAGGCGTTGCGATGGAGGGCATACACCCGCTGGTTGGGGCGGTACATCTGCTGGCCTTCGAAGTACATGCGATTGCGAGCCAGCCGCGAGGGAGCATTGAAGCCGTCCCCCTGATCGGGCCACCACCCGTCTACACCTATGTCCAGCAGCGGCTTGTGAACCGGCCAGTAGCAACTGACCTGCCGATCAGGCGGCCAATGGTGGTCCGCTGTCCGCCCTGAAGAAAGTGGTGCAGCCGTGCAGGGATCGTGTACTGTACCCGTCAGTTTGTGGCCCTCTACGACGACGTGAAGCACCACGTGGAAGTTCTCGGCGTGCAGCGTCTCAATTGCCTTTGCCGGGTCGGGAAACGCCTTCGGATTCCAGGTGAACTCACCGTTGTCTGTGTTCCATCCCTCGGGGCAGAATCCCGTTCCCAGATAGATCAAGACGTCACAGGGCAGCTTCTTTTCGCGAAAATCTTTCGCCTCCTGCAATATCTCTTCCGGCGTTCCCAGAGTTCGATAGGACTGCTGGTAGCCAAGCGACCAGAGGGGCGGCATTTCAGCGAACCCAGTGATTTGGGCGTACGCAGCCACGATCTCCGCCGGATCTTTTTCGCCGATCACAAAGACGTCGAGCGGAAGTGCACTCTCCTTCTGCCCTGGTGAGCTCTCCTGCTGCCCTGGATGGAGCCGCCCTTCTTTGCCGCTCAGAGCGAAGCCTCCGAGCGGCCGATGAACGAACATGCCCCAGCCGCTTGTTCCCAGCAGCAGTTGAATGGGAACTCTCGCTCCATGGGTTCCGAGCTGATAGCCAGCCTGTCCGCTCACCATATTGTCGCTGCTTCCGCGGCGGTCGAACTGCGGACCACCCTGCCCCAGCCCGAGAATCGGTCCATCTCCCAGCGCAAACTCCAGTTCGCCGGAGTCGGGATCAAGCCTGAGCTCCTGAACGAGTTCGCCGCCCGGCCTCTCTACACGAATGGTGAGCGGACCATCGGAAACCCTGACCTGCATCTGGCCGCATGGGAAACTCTGCGTGCCCGTCAAGGTTCGAAAGCGTCTGGCTGCGCGAGGCCTCTCGTCTTTCTCAATCGCGCCATCCTGCAGAAGCGGCTCAGAGGCACCATCAGAGAGATGCATCACCGTGATACGGACGGTGCGGCTACCTGCCGGAGCCACGACAACCTCAACGGGCTTTCCCTGGATGCGAATGGGAGTTCCGGAGGAGAGGGCAGAAGATGACCGCGTCAAGGCAAGTGCGCCCGCAGTAGCCATTCCGCGCAATGCCTGCCGCCTGGTTATTTTAGGAAGCATTTGAGGAAACCTCTCGAAAAACAGTCGCTCAATGATGAGGTTGTTCACAACTGCAAATCCGTATTTTTACCGGAAAAGCATAGGTCCACGGCCGACCTTATATTCCATTCGGAGTTCAATGCGCACGCAGAAGAATCACGCCATGCGGAGGCACCATGACGTGGATCACTCCTCCGGCCGCAGCCACTTCCTTGTGCTCCCAGAGGTCCTGCAGGTGCGAAGCTGGCATCACTCCTATCGACCTGAGATCGACGCTGTAGGAGAGCGGCATGGTCCATCGATTGAAGATCGCAATGGCCTTGTCGCCGTTCGCAAGCGGCCGCGCCCACAACTCAAGCGGGCCCTCGGCTGCGACCCGGTCGCCCTGCCTTCCGAGTCGATCCTGATCGATCGCGATCACGTCTTTGTTCGTCAGAATCTGCAAGGTCTCCGGCGTCATCTTCGCGAGATCGTTTCCGGCCAGCAAAGGCGCGGCGAGCATGGCCCACAGGCTCATGTGGGTTCTGTACTCCTGCGCCGTCATGCCGCCATTGCCCACCTCCAGCATGTCTGGATCGTTCCAGTGCCCCGGCCCGGCAAACTTGCTCAACCCCGCCTGGCCAAACCCGATCGCTGCCATGGAAGCGTACTTGTCCTCGATATCTCCGGTCGTGCGCCACAGATTGCCGCCTGTCGATGCGCCCCACCGCCATACCGCCTCCCATCCGTACTGGCACAGGCTCAGGACGATGGGCCGATGCGTCTTCAGGATGGCAGTGTGCATCCGCGTGTACACCTGTTCCATCATCTGCTTCGACTTTTCGTGGTCGGTGCCTGCCTGTTCGCGCATCACCCGGGTGTAGCCGCAGAGGTCGTACTTCAAGTAGTCGATGCCCCAATCCGCATACGTCTGAGCATCCTGGTCCTCATGGCCGAGGCTGCCGGCGTAGCCTGCGCAGGTTTTGTCTCCCGGGGAAGAATAAATGCCGAGCTTCAGCCCCTTCGAATGCACATAGTCAGCCAGCGCCTTCATGTCCGGGAACTTCTTGTTCGCCTGAATGCGTCCCTGCGCGTCGCGCTCGCCCTCCCAGGTGTCATCAATATTCACGTAGATGTATCCCGCATCTTTCATGCCGCTGGATACGAGAGCATCGGCGGCGGCACGAACCGTCGCGTCGTCCACCTTGTCGGCGAAATGGTTCCAACTGTTCCATCCCATCGGAGGCGTGGCCGCGACCGTTGCCTCCGACTGACCGTAGAGAACTGCCGTTGCGGCGAAGGCAACGAACGTCAGGAGCAACACAGCGGCACGAAAGCGTGATGGTTTCACAAAATCTCCTCGGCGATTCCTGCTTCAACCTGGTTCAGGACAAGAGCCTGGCGGCTACCGCAGAGAGACGAGGCAATTGGCCGTGCGCAAATTGTATACGCTATTGGATGCGACCGGAAGGAAGACACCACCCCGCAGCTGAGAAGCACGGTGCGTGGCCACAATGACTGGCCCCCAATGTCAAGACCCGAGCGCTGTTCCGGCTAAGGCCCGGTTCCCTACCAGCTTCCACGCTCTCCAAAGACCGCGATGACCCTGGCAAGACGCTCCGCACCGTTCTCCCAGTTCTTCAGTAGACTGCGTTCGACCTTTGCGCCGTCGCCGGCTTCAAGAGCGGAGATAATCTCCTCATGCTCTTCGATCGAGAGATGCAGATCGTCAATGATGGAACTCGCATACAGGCGCCAGTAGCGCTCGGTCTGGGGCTCAATGGCGCTATGCAGCGCTGCCAACCGGGGACCTGCGCCCCAGGCAATGATGACGCGATGGAAGTCCCGATCAAGATCGAATATTTTCCCCGTCCCGTGCGATGAGGACTCATTGATCTCGCGCAGCTTCTGGTTAATCGATCTGAGCTTTTCCGCGACCACCAAGCGATCTGCCTTTGGCAGCGCCGACGCCCTTCGTCCCGCCATGCCCTCAAGCCGGCCAATGATCGAGTAGAGTTCGTTCGCGTCATCCTTGGTGAGCGGCGCAACGAACATGCGCGACTTGCTCACGTTTCTTTGAACATGAACATAGCCCTCGCGCTGCAGCCACTGCAAAGCGCCTCGAACAGGTGTTCGGCTCATCCCAAGATGTTTCGCCAGATCGCCTTCGACAATCCATGTCCCGGGGGAGAGTTTCCCGTGCACGATCAACTCGCGAATATCCTGGAAAGCCGTTCGAAGACTGGTCCCGTGCTCTGTTTTTGAGGATCGTACTGGTCTCTTGGCAGGGGTCGAAGCTCTTGGCATATATCACAACCGAATTACGAAGCTGGCATTGAGTCGCCGCAAGGGAGTACGTCAACCAGAGTAACCTATTTTACCTTCATGCTGCGTCCAACAGATCGAACCGCAGGCCGCTGCACAGGGCACTTCGCCAGAGACGCTTTCCACAGGCAATGCAGTCTGCTCGGCAGCAAACACGTGAAATAACTTCTTGACACACGAGGACGAAATGTCAGATTATGTATCCAACATTGTAGACATCCATAGATGACTCTGAGCCGAACTCTAAAACGGATATCCATCCTTGACTCTCATACCGCCGGAGAGCCCACCCGTCTAGTTCTTTCCGGCGGCCCCAACTTGGGGGTCGGCTCAATGAAAGAGCGCCAGGAACGCTTCGAGCGCGAGCATGACAGCTTCCGAACGGCAATCGTGAACGAACCGCGAGGTTCAGAGGTGATCGTTGGCGGCCTGCTCTGCCAACCTGTGAATCCAGCGTGCGCTGGCGGGATCATCTACTTCAACAACGTCGGCTATCTGGGCATGTGCGGCCATGGCACCATCGGCCTTGTCACGTCCCTGGCCTATCTGGGAAGAATCAAGCCCGGCGTTCATCGCATCGAGACGCCAGTGGGCGAAGTCTCAGCTACGCTCCATCCTGAAGGTGCAGTCACAGTTCACAATGTCCCGAGCTATCGCTACAGGGCGGATGTTCTCGTCGATGTACCCGGCTATGGACGCGTTCACGGAGACATCGCATGGTCGGGCAACTGGTTCTTCCTGGTGGCAGACCACGGCAAAACGATTTCCATCCACAATGTTCGCGAACTCAGCGCCTACACCATGGCGATAATGGCCGCACTGCGCGACCAGGGCATCACTGGAGAGAACGGCGGCGAGATCGACCATGTCGAACTATTCGCACCGCCCCAGTCCAAGGAAGTTGACAGCACAAATTTCGTCATGTGTCCGGGAGGCGCGTATGACCGTTCTCCCTGCGGCACCGGCACCAGCGCGAAGCTCGCCTGCCTCTACGCCGCAGGGAAACTCAAGCCCGGGCAGGTGTGGCGTCAGGGCGGAATTCTTGGTTCTCACTTTGAGGGTTCGTTTGAGGTTGAAGGCGACACCATCCTGCCAAGTATCACGGGGGAGGCATTCATCACGGCGGAGTCGACCTTCATCCTTGATCCTCGCGACCCACTTCGCGAAGGGATTCGTATTTGATAGCAACCGACCATGCCGTGGTACTCGGCGGGGGCATCGTCGGCGCTGCCTGCGCGCTTGAACTCGCGCAGGCAGGACTCCGGGTCACGGTGGTGGAGCAAGATATGATCGGCGGAGGAGCGACCGCGGCGGGAATGGGCCACATCGTGACCATGGATGACACGCCGGCGCAGTTTGCTCTCTCAAGCTACTCACAATCTCTCTGGAGTCAGCTCGCACCGGAACTTCCCTCAAACGTGGAGTATGCCCAGTGCGGCACGATCTGGGTCGCCACAGACGAGGAAGAGATGTGCGAAGTCCATCGCAAGCTCGACTATTATCTCTCACGCGGCTCCAGCGCGGAAGTGCTTGATTCCGAAGCATTGGCTGCGGCAGAGCCCAACCTTCGCCGTCCTCTCGCGGGCGGGCTGCTAGTCCGCTCAGACGCTGTTCTCTACCCTCCCTGCGCCGCGGCATATTTGCTCCAGGAAGCGCTTCGTCACAACACGAAGACCATCTTCGATACCGCTGTCAGCGCTGCCAATGGCCGGGTCCAGCTCAAGAGCGGCGGCACGATCCATGCTGACATCATCATCAACGCCACAGGAGCTCTCTCACCGGCGCTCAGCCCCGGACTTCAGGTGAAGAAGCGCAAAGGCCACCTCATCATCACCGACCGTTATCCCGGTTATGTCCGCCACCAGCTCGTCGAGCTCGGATATCTGAAAAGCGCCCATTCCGTGGCGACCGACTCCGTCGCGTTCAATGTTCAGCCGCGCGCCACAGGGCAGATTCTCATTGGGTCTTCGCGCCAATACGGTGCAGAGGACAGCGGAGTTGACCAGGGCATTCTGGCGGCCATGATCGCACGCGCAGCTCTTTACATGCCTTCGCTGCCCTCTCTGTCCGCTCTTCGGGTGTGGACCGGCTTCCGCGCCGCAACTCCGGATAAGCTACCGCTGATCGGTCCCACGGAAGATCGCACCATGTTTCTCGCTACCGGACACGAGGGTCTTGGTATCACAACCTCTCTCGCGACCGCGCGCCTGCTGGCAGATCATCTGCTGAATCGGCCTTCCGCCATTCCGCTGGCCCCATACCTCCCGACGAGGTTCTCTCGTCCCGCAATCGAGATGGCTCATGCCTGAGAAGATTCGCGTTCTCGTGAACTCAAAGCCAATGCTCGTCGAGCACGGCAGCACCGTTGCCGTTGCTCTCGCACTGGCTGGAGTTCCCTGCCGCATTTCCGTCACAGGACAGCCGCGTGGCCCGCTGTGCGGCATGGGGATATGTTACGAATGCCGAGCCACTATCAATGGCGTCGAGCACCGCCGCACCTGCCAGATTGCATGTTGCGCAGATATGGATATCAGGACGCAGTGAAACGACACTTTCAGACGCTCGTGGTTGGAAGTGGGCCAGCGGGAATGGCTGCGGCGACCCGTGCCGCTGAGGCAGGCCAGCAGGTCGGCCTGGTCGATGACAATCCCCGGATCGGCGGCCAGATCTGGCGCTCCCCTCGCGGCAGCAGCTCACTCGATACCTCCCACGGCGAAGAAGCCTCCAAATGGCGACAGCGCCTGATGCAGACTTCAGTCGAACAACTGCAGGGCTGGTCCATCTTCGCCCAGCCAGCTCCCGGGCAACTTCTGGCGGAGTCGCAGGAGTGCGACTCCTTTGCAGAGGCTCTCGAACTCTCCTTCGACAGACTCATCCTTGCCACTGGCGCGCGGGAACGATTTCTCCCCTTCCCCGGATGGACCCTCCCCAATGTGATGGGAGTTGGCGGCCTCCAGGCGATGCTCAAAGGCGGCCTTCCGATTGCAGGAAAACGCATTGTCATCGCGGGCAGCGGCCCCCTGCTGCTGGCGGTCGCTGCCACGCTGAAGAAAGCGGGTGGAGAGGTTCTCCATATCTGCGAACAGGCTCCGCTGCGGCAGATCGCTCCCTTCGCCCTCTCCCTCCTCGCCGATCCCGGCAAGCTGGCGCAGGGAATCGGATACAGGCTCGCCACCTTGGGCGTTCCATTTTCCATCAACTGCTGGCCGGTAGAGGCGCTGGGCGATACCGCGATCCGCTCCGTCGTGCTCTCCAATAACGGCCGCCGCCAGGAGATCGCCTGCGACTATATCGCATGCGGATTTCATCTGGTGCCCAATACCGAGCTGGCCTCCCTTCTGGGGTGCAGGATCGAAAACGATGCCGTTGTGGTCGACGACTTCCAGCGCACCACCGTCCGCGATATCTTCTGCGCGGGCGAACCCACCGGCATCGGCGGACTGGAGATTTCCCTGCTTGAGGGTGAGATCTCCGGACTGACAGCTGCAGGTAAGATCAGCGACGCCGAATCCCTTCTGAAGAGACGCCGCTCCATGCAGCGCTTTTCTGATCGCCTCTTCAGGGCTTTTCGCCTGCGAGACGAACTGCGGAAGCTGTCGCAGCCGGGCACCCTCGTCTGCCGCTGCGAGGATGTGCCCTTCAGCGCTCTGCAGCACCAGCCTTCCTGGCGCGCCGCCAAGCTCCACACACGCTGCGGCATGGGTCCATGCCAGGGACGCGTTTGCGGTGCTGCCGCCAGCTTTCTCTTCGGCTTCGAGGAGCATTCGGTTCGGCCCCCTGTCCTTCCCGCGCGGATCGCGAGCCTCGGCTCCGCTGCGGTCCTTCCCCTTTTAGAAATCACAGACAAACAGGAGATCCCATGAACTGGCACGGCGTCATGCCCGCACTCACAACTCCCTTCGACAAGAACCTTCAGGTCGACCACGCCTTTCTTGCAAGCCACTCCCAATGGATGATCGAAGAGGGCTGCACCGGGATCGTCGCGCTCGGATCTCTCGGCGAGGCGCCCACGCTCGCTTTCGATGAAAAGATCGAGATTCTCAAGACGCTGGTGAAGGCATCGAACGGCGCGACACCAGTGGTCGCAGCTATCTCCTCTCTCTCCACTGCTGAAGCCGTAA
>JAJZHR010000505.1 GCA_021810815.1 Acidobacteriota bacterium
CTCCGTCAGCACCACATCGTAGTTGCGCGGCTGATTCATCAGGTGCATCGCCATCGCGTCTACATACTGGTGCTCCACCGTCACATCGGGAAACTCATCCGCAACCTCATTTACCGTCGCGCGCCACAGCTGCGAGACCTCGAGCACATTGGCCTTATCCACGCTCGTGAGTTTCTTGCGGCGATTTTGCGCCAGCTTGAAGGCGATGCGTGCGACACGGGACACTTCATCACGCGTGTAGCGCATCGTATTCCATGATTCGCCGGTCGTCCGATTCCACTCGCGCGGCTTGCCAAAGTAAAGCCCGCCGAGCAGTTCGCGGACGAAGAGAATGTCTACGCCTTCCACGATCTCCGGGCGCAGCGGGCTGTTTACCGCCAGTTCCTTGAAAGCAAACGCCGGGCGTAGATTGGCAAATCCGCCAAGTTCTGCGCGAATCTTCAAGAGGCCCGCCTCAGGACGCTTGTCCGGGGGCAGGGAATTGAATTCATTCCCGCCGACCGCGCCAAGCAGCACCGCGTCGCTTGCCAGTGCCTCCTGCAGCGTGTCATCGGGCAGCGGCGTTCCGTCCTGCACAATGGCGACTCCGCCGATGCGCTTGTCCGTAAAGGTGAACTCATGGCCGCCCTGTGCAGCAATCTGCTTCAACACGGCGACTGCTTCGCCGGTTACCTCCGGGCCAATTCCGTCTCCTGCTACAACTAAGATCTTCAGCTTCATTCTTGCTCTCTGATGGGTTTTAGTGTGAGTGATTTGTCTTTCAAGCGGTTGTAGTCAGTCGAGTTGCGCAACGGGCATATTCCGGCGTTCGCGAATGGAATCAGGCAAGAGTCCCACAAGGTCCTGGTCGTAGATATTTTTCTTGCGGTCAGCGAGCGCAACAAAGCGATAGTAGATCTGCTGGAGTTCTTCGCGATCGAGCGTGAACCCAAGCTGTTCGAGCCGGTGACGCAGCGCCGCGCGCCCGGAATGCTTGCCCAGCACCAGATGTGTGCGTGAGACCCCGACCAGGGCGGGCGTCATGATCTCATAGCACAGCGGATTGGCCAGCATGCCATGCTGATGGATGCCGGATTCATGCGCAAAGGCATTGGCGCCGACGATCGCCTTGTTCGGCGAGGGTTTGAAGGTGATGATCTGTCCCAGCACCTCGCTGGTTGGATACAGCTTGTCGAGCCTGATGCTCGAAGTCACCGAGTAGCGGTCAGAACGCACATAAAGCGCCGCGGCAATCTCCTCCAGGGAGGCATTCCCCGCGCGTTCGCCGATGCCATTGATCGTGCATTCAACCTGCCGCGCGCCCGCCTGGATGGCCGCGAGTGAATTCGCGGCGGCCAGGCCCAGGTCGTCGTGGCAATGCGATGAAAGCACAATGCCCTTCTCATTGATCGCCGGAATGCGCTCGCGCACTTCGCGGAACATCTGCCCGTATTCTTCCGGTGTGGTGTAGCCAACCGTGTCCGGCATATTGATGGTGGTTGCACCGGCTTCAACGGCGATTCGCACCATATCGACCAGAAAATCGCGATCCGAACGTGTGGCATCCTCCGGCGAGAACTCAACATCATCGACCAGCGAGCGCGCCAGACGCACCGATTCTGCTGTGCGGTCCAGCGCCTCCTGGCGACCAATCTTCAGCTTGTATTCCAGATGCAGATCGCTCGACGCGAGGAAGACATGAATGCGGGCGCGATCAGCAAACTGCAGGGCGCGTGCCGCCATTTCAATATCTTCGGTCTTGGCGCGAGCCAGTGACGCGATGCGCGGCTTGCGAATGGCCTGCGTAATTGTGGCGATGGCCGCGAAGTCGCCTTCAGAGGCCATCGCGAACCCGGCCTCAATAATGTCCACGCCCAGGTCTTCCAGCGCATGGGCCATGGTGAGCTTCTCCTGCGTCGTCATGCTGCAGCCGGGGGACTGCTCTCCGTCGCGGAGCGTGGTGTCGAAGAAGACTATGTGGTTCGATTCGTGAGCATTCATGGATGCGCCTGCCGAGGGGAAACCTTTACGAACAAATCTATTTTCTCGCATCTTGCCGCTATAAGGCAAAGTTATAATTCTTGCATTAGGTATTAGAATAAGTTATGCATACCGACTGCGGTGGGGAAGCGTAATGGATCTGAGCCAGTTGGAAACCTTTCTTGCCGTTGCCGAGGAGCGCAGCTTCTCGCGTGCGGCGCAGCGGCTGCATCGCACGCAGCCGGCAGTCAGCCAGGTAATCCGCAAGCTCGAAGCGCAGGTGGGGGAAACGCTCTTTGACCGTCCGGCACGGGATGGATCGCTGACGGCTTCCGGGGAGTTGCTGCGCGAGTACGCCTTGCGGCTTGTGGCCTTGCGGCGCGAAGCTGCCAGCGCTCTCGACGAGCTCAAGAGCGTGGAGCGTGGGCACCTGCAACTGGCGGCGAACGAGTACACGTGCCTGTATCTGCTTCCCGTTGTGGATGCCTTTCGCAGGGACTTTCCGCAGGTGCATGTCAACGTGCACCGCATGCTGGCGAGTCGAGTCCCGGAGGAACTCAATTTGCGAAGC
>JAJZHR010000506.1 GCA_021810815.1 Acidobacteriota bacterium
TAACGCAGTCCAGGTTCCTTCTGCTCTTCCGTTCTTCTGTTCTTTCTAATCTTCCGCTTTTCTTCCCTCTGATCTGTCCAATCCGTCCCGATCTGCGTTAAGCCTCTCCCAGCGCATCCTCCGCCGCAGCGAAGCACTCCCGCGCAATCCCCGCCAGCACCAGCGACTGGGCCCACCTGTCCGACTCTTCGCGCCCATCGAACATCCGCGCGTAATAGATCGGCGCAGCCAGCAGCTCCGGCGCAAAGCAGATGAACTCCTGCCTGCTCCCGGCGTCGCGAAGAAACCCGGCGAACGCCGCCGTCCACAGTTGCCTGAAGTGTCCCGCGTAAGGATGCTGCCGCGCGTCCCCGTCGCCAACGTCCACCTGCATGCAGCCCGGGTTGGCGATCCTCCCATGCACAAACCGCACCCTCTCCAGCACCGGCGCGATGAACTCCATCTTGCGCTCGAAGCCGCCATAGACCATCTCGCTGCCCGCATACCAGTGCGAAAAGTCGCCGTTGAATTCCAGTTGCGGATAACGCCGCAGAAACTGCGCCGTCCTCCACATGTCCTGAAAAATCGTCGCCCGATGCGTCTCCGCATACAGCGGAAGCCCATGCTTCCCGGACGCCTCCAGCACCGCCTCGATCAGACGATGCGCCTCCGCGTCGTCCTCAAGCCCCCATCCCACGTGCAGCGTCAGGCACTCCAGCCCCGCTCTCTTCGCCTCCGCCGCAAGCCGCCCCGCATCCTCCGGCGCGTTCACCCGACCGCTGCCGCACACTCCCAGCCCCATCGCCTGCGCCGCCTCCGCATTGGCGTGGTCGAGCGGCTCGATCAACTGCACGCCGTCATACCCAGCCCTCTGAATCGCAGCCAGCGGCCCATCGGCGAACGCCTCCATCCCATCCAGCGCAAGCCAGTTCATATAGCAACGCAGCGATTTCCGCATCACGCCTTCGCCAGCGACGTCGCGCTCGCATCTTCCCGCGTGTCCAGCCACGCCCCCGCGTCCGCATCGGAAAACCGCTTCTCGCCAGCCTTCAATATCTCCGAGTCCGGCACCTTCGTCAGCTTCGTATACCGCGGGTGATGCGCTTCCTTGTAGGGATCGTTGCGCGCCGCGTTGTAGCAGCAGATCATCGACCACCGAGGCTTGTCCGACGTGTTCTGGTCCGAGCGGTGCAGCGTGTTCGCGTGAAAGTACAGCGTGTCGCCCGGCGCCATCTCCACATGCACCAGCTCCATCCGCTTCAGAATCTCGTTCACCCGCTCCTGGTCCGCTCCCGCCTGCTCCCCCGTCAGCACATGCTCAATGCGCCCCAGCTCGTGCGACCCCTTGATCACCTGCAGGCAGCCGTTCTCCTTCGTCGCCGGGTCCACCGCGATGAACGCGCTGGTCAGCAGCGGAAACAGAACCCCGTTCTGGTACCAGTAGCCGTAGTCCTGATGCCACGCCCACGCGCCGCCCACCTTCGCGTCCTTCATGATCATCTTCGAGTGGTAGTGGTACACCTCGCCGCCCAGCAGCTTCTCCGCCGAACCCACGATCGACTCGCTCCGCGCCACCATCCCATAGATCGTGTCCGTCGGATGATTCCACAGCGAAAGCCGCACCGTCCCTCCCTCGCCGTCCGCCTTCCCATAAGAGTGCTGATCCAGCACGCGGTCCTCCCGCGCCGTCCTCCCCAGCAACTCAATCTCCGCAGGGCTCAGCATCCCCTTCACCAGCAGATAGCCGTCCTCGTTGTACCTCTGAACGTCGCTGTCCGAGATCACTCCCTTTGCCATAGCCCCTCACCCCCTGTGTGTGCCGATAAAAAGTTGTATGTCGATAGAACGTTATATGCCGATAGAACGTCGCCGCGCGCTGCGCCCCGAAACAATTCCTGGCGTCCGCCGCAGGCAAAACGTAGTATATGCAAGTCCCTTATTTATTGTCGAAATAGTATTCTTATTTTCACCATGAACTGGATGCCCCAGATCTCGCTTTTTTGAGGCCTGCGTCCCTCCAGGAGGATCTCGATGACTCGCTCGCCCCGCGCCGCCCTGCTCGCAACCCTGTCCCTGGCCCTTCTCCTCGCCGCCTCCATCGCCGCCCGCGCCCTCGAATGCAACCCGCGACAGTTGGGCGCAAAGGCCGACGGCGCAACCAAAGACACCGCCGCTCTCCAGGCCGCCATCGACCAGTGCTCCGCAAAAGGCGGTGGCACCGTCCACCTCGCCGCTGGCACCTACCTCTCCGCTCCCCTCACCCTCAAGAGCAACGTCCGCATCGACCTCGACAAGGGCGCGATCCTTCTCGGCTCGCCCGACTTCGCCGACTACCCCGTCCGCCCCGACGCCACCTGGCGCCGCGTCGCGCTTCTCCACGCCGACCACGCCGCCAACATCTCCATCACCGGCGATGGCATCATCGACGGCAACGGCCAGCCCTGGTGGACCTGGCACTTCCAGCGCCCAAAGGGTGACAAGGACGACGCTCGACCCCTCCTGATCGACCTCACCAACTCCCGTCAAATCCTCATCCAGGGCGTCACCC
>JAJZHR010000507.1 GCA_021810815.1 Acidobacteriota bacterium
GGTCGCGTTGGCGAAGACTTTGCGGATGTATCCAGGAAAGCGGACCTGCACATAGGAGAGCAGCCGCTCGTCGATGTCCACCGTCCCGGTGGCGCGTATCTCGTCGCTGAGCTGCTTGTACTCGACCGTGCCTGTCTTCACGCCGATGCTCTGCATCCGCTCCGGCGTCAGTTGCACTGGAGCCAACTGCGTCTCCATGGTCTGCTCAGGCGCAGCAGCCATGTTCTCCGCTGTGGCGGCAGGGCCGGCCGCGGCCAGGGTCGTTTCCGAAGCGGAGGAGGGACTTGAAGAGGGGGCTGCATGTTGCAGCAAACGCGACCGATAAAAAATAAAGCCGGCAATGGCTGCCAAAGCAACGATCCACACCAGGGAAGTGCGCAGCACGTATTTGTTCATCGCAGTGTCGCTCCAGTCAGCGTTTCAAGATGCGCCAGAGCTGTCTCGTGCTCGGCGAGCGTCTGCGCGTAGTCGAGCCGCAGCTTCAAGACATTCATGAAGTAGAGAAGCACGTGGGCGAACTCTTCCTTGTTCGAGGCGTACGAGTTGAGCGCCGCCCGGTAGGCCGCATCCGACTGCGGAATCAGTCCATTGCTGTACTCCTTCAGGAGTTCCGAATCGCTTGAGGCTGCTACGTAATCCTGCTTCGCCGCAGCGAGTTGCTGTTGCAGGTGGGCATCGAGCGCATCTTTGGATTGCGCCAATTTTTCTGATGCTTCGGCGATCCCGGCATGCACCCGTCCTCTGCGAGGCAGACGCACGTTGAAGGTGAACATGTAGTAGTCCGGGTACTTGCGGTCGGTATTCTGGTACATGTAAGCAAGATTGAAGTCGGGCTTTCCCTCCCGTTTCGCGGATGCAAGCGCTGCGTCCTCTTTGCTCACAGCTCTGGCATCGACCTGCACTTGCGGATTGTGCCCCCGCACCATCTGCAGCAGTTCAGCGGAGGTGAAGCGCAAAGGGCTTTCGGTCATATCCTCGGCCGCAATGTCCGGCGAGTCCTGGTCCCGATGCAGCAGCCCCTTCAGATGAGCCTCGATCTGCCCCGCCTGTTCGCGGCGCAGGGTGATCTCGCGCACCACCTTTGTGCGCTCGACCTGAGCCTGCAGCACATCCGCTTGCTGGCCCTGACCCACCGCATAGTGCGCCGTCGCATTCTGGAGGAGCTGGTCGAGAACATGCTGATTCTCCGTCAGGATGCCGAGCGTCTTTTGCAGATAGGCCAGTTGCAGATAGTCGGCCTTCACTGCATCGGCAACGGTGGCTTGGGTCGCATCGATCTCTGTTTTCTTCACGTCCGCTTCCCGCTGGGCCACCGCGCCGCGCAGGCGCAACTTGCCCGGATAGGGAAGATCCTGAGACGCGCCGATGCCAACGTAGGAGAAGTTGTTGTTGGTGTAGCCCGCAAATGGCTTCGGGCTGCCCACGCTCAACTGTTGATAGGTGAACGTGGGGTCCGGCAGCGTGGTGACCTGACGCGGAACATCTTTTGCCGCTTGCCAATCATGGCTGGCAGCGGAGATTTCAGGGTTGTTCGCGCTTGCCTCAGCCAGCAGTTGAGGCAGTGGGGTAGGCACACTGATCGGCTGCGAATCCTGCCCAAACGCAGCAGGAACCGCCGCCAATGCCAGCGTGGTCGCTAGAAGCCGTGCCAAATGCATACAGGAACTCCAATCTCAAGGGACGCTTTGTCAGGCGCGGCATGACTGGACGCGCGAATGCGCGCTCAGCGAACCGAGCGAAGCGGGAGATGGAGGGGAACTAGACTCTCAGAATGGAAATTGCGGAAGGCGGTGATTGCGGCAGCGTGATTCCAGGCGCTGCGGCACGGTTGCTGACAGCCGAGGGGGCTGGCAGGAGTGCGGCGGACGACGAGCCGGAGATTGCGCCCAAAGCAAACTGGATATGCGCCAGCTTTGTTTGCACCGCACTCAAATGGCCTGTTGCGGGAATCTCCCTGTGGCAGCAGCCATGCGATGCCGGCATGGGCATGCTGTCGCACCCGCCCTTCATCTGCTTGCAGCAGGTTTGCTCGGCGGCAGTCAGATGAGCATCCGGTAGCGCGCAAGCCATCGCCGGAGCAATCATGGGCAGCAGCACCGCCAGCATCAACGCGAATTGGCGCACAAGCTTCACTAGCTAAACGCTATACCTTAGGCCCATACAATACAAGACCAGGCGCACCGGCAGGTTGCTTTGAGGCGTCAGCGCCGAGCAAGATCGTTGCGTCGCGCTTTGAACTCCAGCCCAATGGCGGCCAGTGTCTTCTGGTCGAGCGACGCGGCGGCCCGGGGAAAGACAAACTGCTCCTCTACGATCAGGTGCTCCGCATAGAGCTGCTGGAGGGCTCGTGTGCTGGACAGCAAGAGCTGCTCCTGGTCCATCGGGAGCGGCCCGGTAGAGATCCACGCCATGTAGAGGCCGTCAATGGACGCATGCAACTGGTTGGCGCGGCTGTGATCGCTCTGGAGCCGCTCCAGGTCCATATCCATGCCTGCGCCTGTGTCCACATTTGAGCGGATGTCTG
>JAJZHR010000508.1 GCA_021810815.1 Acidobacteriota bacterium
GTGGGGTTCGGAGAGCCAGTTGATGTAGGCCTTCAGCGCGAGCATCTCGCGGCTGTTGTCGGGCAGGGGCAGACCGTTCTCGCTGCGCGTCATGCACTCGTCGATGCGGTCGTTCAGGGTGATGGTGCGACCGGCGCGTTTGCTGAACTGCGGATACGCCTGCGCGGTGCCGACCATGGGAGCAGAGTATGGCGCGATGCCGCCCTGCACGTGGCAGCTCGCGCAGGCCACGCGCGCGCGGGCGAACTGTGTGCCGTACACGGGTGTCTCGTTGAAGAGCTCGCTGCCGTACTCCACCTCGCGCAGCTTGTCCGCGCTTAGTGTGCTCATCGGCGCGATGCGCCAGGCGTGGCTTTGCGGGCCAGTCTGGAAGCTGCGGCTGAGCCACGCGCCGCCCAGCCAGTCGAGGCTGTGCGACTTCAGCCGTAGCCCATAGACCAGCACGCCGGCATAGAGAGCCAGCATGGCAGCTACAGCTGCGATCGAGGTCGCACGTTGCGTTGACGCTCGCATGGATGCTCTCTATTGTAACGATGCGTGGCGGTGGCCGGAGTTAGAAGCGTTGCAGTTAGAACTCGCAGTTAGAACTCATAGTCGAGCGAGAATTGGATGCGCCGTGCGTCGCCGGTGGCGATAGGTTGGCTGAAGCTGGAGAGCGGGGCAGCGCTTGCGCCGAACGCGGTGTTCAGCAAGGCAATGTTGCGGTGGTTGATGAGGTTGAAGCTTTCGGCGACGATGTCCAGGTGCCCCGGCCCGATGGCGACCATGCGTAACACGCGGAGATCGACGTTGAGTTGTGCGGGCGTTGCGAGTGTGTTGCGGCCATAGCCCGCGGGCCGCGCGGCGAAGGGATAGATGTGTTCGAGGTTGGTGTCGAGGCCGGTGACGGCGTTCTCTCGAAAGCCGCTGGCGAGGCTGACGATGGGTGCGAACTCGAAGCCGGTGAGGGCCTTCATGAGCGGGCCGGGGTTGGCGTTCTTGACGGCGTCGGCGGGGTCGCCGAGGTCGGGCCCGATGAGCCAGAGGCCGCTGAGCGTGAAGCGCTGGCGCTGATCCTGCAGCGAGAGAGCACGCTCGGCGCGGAGGTCGAAGGGGTTTTGCGGCTGCTCACCGTCGTAGGAGGCATCGTCGATGGTCTTGGAGAAGGTGTAGCCGGCCATGATCTGCAGGTCGTCCTGAAACTGGCGGTTCACGGTGAGCGTGCCGCCGTTGTAGGAGGAGCTGGCCTCGGTGGCGAACTGATTCACCGCGTCGTAGGCGGTGTTGGCGCGTGCGGCGGAGAAGAGGCCGTTGACCGGTGGTGTGAGGTTGACGTTGCTGCTGCGGCCGAGGTGAACGCCGTGGACGAACTGGTACTCGGCCGTGAGCGTGGTCTGCAGCGGCAGCTCGCGTTCGACGCTGAGCGAGCCGACCTCGCTGTAGGGGTTGCGCAGGCCGGGTTGCGCGGTCCAGATGCTTGGCGCTACGCCTGCGAGCGGCGCGGTGAGCGTGGTGCCGCTCTGGTAGGTTGCGGTCGCGACAGGGCCGTCGACGAGTTGCTGCGCGGCGTGTGTGCCGTCGAACTCCAGCACGCGGTTGAGGGTCGCCAGCTCGAAGTGATCGAAGAAGAGGCCGAAGCCTCCGCGTACGACGAGCGCGTGCAGCGGGGTCCAGGCGAGGCCGAGGCGCGGGCTGAAGTTGGTGGCGTCCTGCGGCAGTTGTGCGGGCAGGCGATTGACCTCGTAGCGCACGCCGGCATCGACGGCGAGTGTGGAGGTCGGCGTCCAGTGGTCCTGCGCGAAGGCGGCGATGCGTATGGCTGCGAAGTTTGTGTTGAAGCTGCCGAAGCTCTGCGTGAAGGTGCTGGCGGTGCCTGTCTGCAACGCGGCGAGGTTTGCAAAGATGAAGGTGCCCTGCGCGCCATCGGGTGTGGCGGCGCGTTCGGCGATGTGGTCGAAGCGTCCGCCGAAGCGCAGCAGATGCCTGTGCTGCTGCACCGTGATTGCGTCGGAGATCTCTGCCTGGGTTTCAACGTGGCGGTCGTTGCCGCGATACGGTGCGCCAAAGCTGGCGATCCCTGTGACGATGAAGCCGGGAGTCTTGGCGGTCTGCGTGCGATCGGCGACGCGGCGCTGGGCCAGCTCAAAGCTTGCGGCGTTAAGCAGGTTGCTGCGCGGCACGGAGGTGAGTGTGCCGTTCAGGCTGTTGTCGTCGACGAACGAGGAGCCACGGCCGGAGAGGTCGGTGAGATCGTCGGTGTTGAACGCGTCGTTCACGTTGCGGCCGTTGGTGAGTGCGTAGCGCAGCATCACGGATTCGGTGGCGGAGAGTGCGCGGTCAAGACGGCCGGAGGCCTCGGTCTCCTGGTCGGTAGTGGGGAAGAAGCCGCTCTGCAGTTGAAGCCCGTTGAGCGGTGCGTAGTTGCGGACGGCGCTGTTGATGGCGGCCACGGTTGCGGGTGGCAGGTCGTTGGCGTCTTCGCCGCGGGCCATCTCCTGCTCGGCGGCGACGTAGTAGTAGGTGAGGCTGTG
>JAJZHR010000509.1 GCA_021810815.1 Acidobacteriota bacterium
AGGCGGCGTTCCATCTCGCGCACAGCATTGCGCAGGGCATTGGCGGCCAGCTTGGGTTCCGTGATGATGGGCGTGAAGAGATGAGGAATACCCTCATACATGCCTAGTTCCACGCGCTTCGGATCGACCAGGATGAGCCGGACCTGAGCTGGTGTAGTGCGGAAGAGCAGGCTCATGATCATCGCGTTGATGGCAACGGATTTGCCGGATCCGGTGGACCCGGCAATGAGCACATGTGGCATGGATGCAAGGTCAGCCGTCACAATGCGGCCGTTGATGTCCTTGCCCATGGCAAGCGTCAGGCGCGACTTGGCCTTGGCAAAGGTCTCCGACTCCAACACGTCGCGCAGGTGGATTGTCTCGCGCTCGTGATTGGGAACCTGGATGCCGACGGTACTTTTGCCGGCCATGCGCTCGATCAGAATGCTCTCCGCCCGCATCGCGAGACACAGATCCTCGGCGAGTCCGGTGACGCGCGAATATTTGACGCCAGCCTCGGGCTTGAACTCGTAGGTGGTGACCATCGGACCGGGATTGATTTGAACAACCTGACCGCGGACGTCGAACTCAGCGCACTTTTCCACCAGCACCCGGGCCTCTTCGCGCAGTTCTTCCTCGCGAATCGCCTGCGGCCCATTGCCTGCATTCAGCAGGGTGCTCGGCGGCAGCTTGTAGCCGCTCATATGCTTCGGCGCGACAGTGGTCATGCGGATCTCTGAATCGGCACGCTCGTGGATGGCGATTTCCTTCTCCACAGCGGCGGGCGCAGGAGGTGCTGCGGGGGCGGCGGAAGGCATCTCAACCAGTCGCGGAGTCGAAGGCATTGCTGCGGGAACCGGGGTTGAAGCTGGCGCAGGTGCTGCGGTCGGAGGAGCCTGGCGTTCCCAGATGCTCGCCCTGCGTAGAGTCTCCGCCACCGGCGTCTCGCTATCGGATTCGGCCAGCGGCACACGCTGGTAGGCCGGAATCTCATCCACGGGATCGGCAGCCGCGGGCCGCGTGCGGCGCCCAAAGAGAAGGGAAAGTCGGCTGGGACGATGCTGCTGCGGCGGTTCCGCAGCGGGATCTTCGCCGTCGATAGTTCCGGTGAAGAGGCGCTGTTCGGGGCCGGGGGAAGCCTGTTCGTCGCGCGCCATCTCTGCATCGGCCTTGCGCTCGGCTCGCTCTTCGCGCCAGTTTCTCCATTTATCGCGCAGCGCGATGAGACGGATCCATCGATCTTCGAGGAATTGCTTCATGGCCCATAGGCGGATGCCGACGGCGAAGTAGAGGCCCACTGCAGAGAGCGCCAGAGCGACCAGCCATGCGCCCTGGATATTCAGGTATTCGACCAGCACGCCGGCCATCAGGCGGCCCGTCACGCCTTCCAGGGGAACTGCGTGCATCCAGCGCCAGTGCCACGGGAGCAATCCCAGTGCAGCGGGGACAAAGATCAAGGCCAGCGCGCAGCCCGCCCAGCGCAACCACGCGGAGCCGCTCTCCCGGGAGCGCAGCCAGCCCCAGCCGAGAATTCCAATCCAGAACGGGAACAGAAATGCAGCCAGCCCGGCCCATTGCAGCAAGAGGTCACTGGTCCATGCCCCAACGATGCCGACCCAGTTCCGGACGCTGTGCGCGAGCGCTGCGTCGACGGAGGTGCTCATCGAGGGGTCTGCGGGGTGATAGGTGGCAAGGGAGAGGAAAAGAAGGATCGAGACAAGCGAAGCTAAGAGCCCCAGGAAGACCTCAAGGGCACGGTTACGCTTGGGCGGCAAAGCGATTGGAATCGGCTTCATGGTGGGGACGCCTCCGCTGTCCGGATTCCGCAATTGGCTGATTGCAGCCGCCGGTGCGGTGAGAGATCCCAGAGCAATTCCTATTATCGAGGCCTGCCCGGTTGCTTCCGGGCAAAAACAAAGCGGGAGGAACCATGGTGTCCACCCCCGCTGCGCTATGAAATCTGTGGGTTTAACTGGCGATGTAGTGCGCCCCGAAGAGGAGCAGTGCAATGCCGAGGACGATGCGGTAGAGAGCGAACAGGGCGAAGCCGCGCCGCCGGACCCAGAGAAGGAACCACTCGACGACTCCCAGCGCGACGACGAACGAGACGATGAAGCCAATCGCCAGCACAATCCAGCGCTCGCCGTTCATCACCACGTGCGCCGCCGCAACGGCCGCTGCACTTGCGTCCTTGTGGGGATGGATCTCCTTCAGCAGATCGTAGCCCGTGGCAGCCAGCATGGTGGGGATGGAGAGCAGGAAGCTGAACTCCAGTGCCGACGGGCGGTCGAGACTGGCAATCTGGCCTGCTGCGATGGTGGACATGGAGCGCGAGACCCCCGGAAAGATCGCGGAAAGCGCCTGGCAGAGACCAATCCAGATGGACTGGCCGAGGGTCATCTCCTCCACATGGGTCGTTGAGGCTTCCTGGCGCGAGAACCAGACATCCACGATCCACATCACCACGCCGCCAATCAGCAGCGCAAGGGCCATCACGGTGAGACTGCCCAGGTTGTGGTCGCTCCA
>JAJZHR010000044.1 GCA_021810815.1 Acidobacteriota bacterium
CGCATCCTCCGAGCATGAGGATGCGCCTTCCGTTGCGGTCGATGGTGGCGATGGCGAGGAAGGTGAAGACGACCATGGTGATGCCGGTGACCACGATGTTGAAGAGGATGCTGGAGAGGCTGTAGCCTGCGGCGCTGAAGACCTCCTGAGCGTAGTTGAAGATGACGTTGATGCCGCACCACTGCTGCAGGACGGCGAGGGCGATGCCGAGCAGCAGCACCTTGCGCAGGCGCGGCTCCATGAGGAGCTTCAACTCGCTGCCGGCCGGGGCCCTGCTCACGCTGGCTTCGATGTCCTGAAAGACATCTTCGGCATTGGCTTCGCCGCCGATGCGCGTGAGGATGCGGCGCGCCTCGCTGGCTCTGCCCTTCATGGCCAGCCAGCGGGGGCTTTCAGGGGCGGCGAGCATGCCGAGGAAAAAGACGGTGGCGGGGGCAGCGGTGGCGGCGAACATCCATCGCCAGCCGTGCTGTCCGTTCCAGGATGCAAGGATGTCCAGCGCCGAGGCATTGGCGGAGATGGGCTTTGCGATGAGCCAGTTCGCGACCTGGGCCATGAGGATGCCGAGGACGATGGTGAGTTCGTTGATGCAGACGAGCTTGCCGCGAATGGCGGCTGGGGAAATTTCTGCGATGTACATGGGGGAGAGGCTGGATGCGAGCCCGATGGCAACGCCGCCAGCCATTCGCCATGCGACGAATGCGGGGAAGGAGGCGGCGAGCGCCGTTCCCAGGGAGGACGCCGCGAAGACCAGCGCGGAAGCGAGCAGGGAGGGCTTCCTGCCGAAGCGCTCGCTGAGAATGCCGGACATCATAGCGCCGATCAGACAGCCGATCAGGGCGCAACTCATCGCCCAGCCCTGCTGCGAGGGGGAGGTGAGATGGAAGTAGACCTCGTAGAAGGGCTTTGCGCCGCCGATCACGACCCAGTCGTACCCGAAGAGCAGGCCGCCGAGAGCGGCGATGGTTGCGATGGCCCAGACGTATGCCTGGCTGTGAGAGGGGGTGTGCGGCACAGAAGGCACTATAGCATCGCGGCTGGTGCGCAGGCTCTGGTTGTCGCTGCCTCAGGGCGGGGGCATTCTCGCTGCTGCAAGGGATCTACCGCCTTGGCACCTGGTCGAGAGGGAGGCGCACGTATTTGATGGTTTTGCGCTGCCAGGTGTAGGTGATCCGCAGGGAGCCGTCCGAGCTCTGGATGATGGCGGGATAGGAGAATTGGCCGGCGGTGCTTTCGAGCGTTTTGAACATGCGGAAGTGCTCGCCGTCGGCGCTGACGGCGAGGTTCAAGGGGGTGCGGGTGGTGCTGCTGTTGTTGTAGATGAGGACGATGCGACCGTCGCGGAGGCGGACGGCGTCGATGCCTGAATTTGGATTGGGCAGATCGAGGAAGCGCGCCTGGGTCCAGGTGCTGCCGAGGTCGAAGGAGTCGGCCACGGCGATGCGCGCCGAGCGCGAGTGCGAGCGGGCGTACAGGCGCAGATGGGTTCCGCCAAGCGGAACGATGGTGGGCTGGATGATGCCGATGGTGGTCTTCGCCGGGGGATAGATTTTGGTTTTGTAGACGGTGGTGGAGTCCGGTGCCTGGGGAACGCTGTCGTCGTAACCGGCGTGGACGCCTTCGAGTCTGGGATCGGGAACGTCCAGAGCGGAGGGCACGGTAATGGGGCCGATCCTGGCCCAGGTTCTGCCATTGTCGGTGCTGCGCTCGATCCAAGCCGCCCAGGTGTCGTAGGCCTCGACGGAGGAGCCGCTGACGATGGTGCCGTCGGGCAGCACGAGGGGCTTGGCTCGAATGGGGCCGAGCAGGCCGGCGGGCAGGTGCTCCACGGGGGACCAGGTTTCGCCTTCATCCTGGCTGTAGCGGCGGCCAGCGGACCATCCGCTGGGGCTGGGGCCGAACTTGTAATAGAGCCACAAGCGCCCATCGCGGGTGTGGAACAGGACGGGGTTCCAGCAGGCGATGTTCTTCTCTCGCACCAGTTCGACGGGAGCGGTCCACGTGCCGTTGACGTGCCTCGACCCCCAGATGGCGACGTCCGGATCGCGCTCGCGCGTGCCTCCGAACCATGCGGCCATGAGGTCGCCGTTCTGCGGCTTGCCGCCATTGAGTTCGACGATGGTGGAGGCGTGGCTCTCCGGGAAGGAGGTGGAGCCGGGCTGGAAGATGAACTCGTGAACTTCCTGGGCATTGGCACCCGGGGGATTGGTCTGCGGGTCATGCATCGCCTGTGCATGGACCTTCCGGGTGTTGCTGGCGAGGACAAGGCTGGAGAGAAGCAGGGCGGGGAGCAGGAGCTTGTGGATGGGCACGAGCGAGGATCCTTTTCGTTTCAATGAACACGCAGGACATAGTGGCCTGCGCGAGGAAGATCGACGCGGAGCCGCGATCCATCTTCAACGGAAGTGGACGCTATTTCGGTTCCGTTGGCAAGCACATGTTGCGATGCGCCGGCCGAGGGAAGCAGCACCTCCGCGTCGACTCCGGCGGGGAGATCGATGGTGGCGCCGGATGGCCGGGCATCGACGTGGATGAGGCCGTGCGGAGTTGGGACTGCTCCCTTGGCCCACTGGAGGCCGGCGAGATCGGGGCGGATGCGCGCTTTGCTGAAGCCGGGAGCGGAGGGCTGGATGCCCAGAATCTCCTCCATGAGCCATGCGGCGGGACCGCTGGACCAGCCATGGGCGAGGCTCGCGTTGTAGCCTATTTTTCCATCCGCCTGCAGGAAGGCGTGCGGGTCCGTCTTTGGCCATGAGGGGTCGTAGGCCTCCCAGAAGCTGGTGGCTCCCTCGTCGAGCATGCCGCCCCAGTAGGATCGCATCCAGTCGAGGGCCTCGCGGCGGTGTCCCGAGCGCGCCATGGCCATGAGCATGTAGTCGCCATAGTAGGGAGTGATGACGTCCTGCGGCTGATGGGGGCCGTTTGCGCGGGCGAGAACGGATCTCCAAATGGCGCTCTGCTGCTGGTCGTTCGCAGCGCCGGAGAGGATGGCCATCGCGTTGGTCTGCCAGCGATCGCCAAAGGTGTTGGTGGATGGGCTGAGAAGATGCTGCTGCGCGGCAGCCGACAACTGATCGGCGCGGGCGGACCAATGGCTGGCGGCGGGATGGTCGCCGAGCATGTGCAGCAGGGAGGCGGCCTGGCGAAAGGCGTAGAGGTATTCGAACTGCATGGCGGCGCGCGCCTGGGGCGTGTCGGAGGCGAAGCCCTGCGACCAGTCGACGAAGGGCTTTTTGCCGGACGCCGCGGCATAGAGGTTGCTGGAGTCCATCTCCCTGTCCATGACGGACAGCAGTTGCAGCAGGCGGGCATGCATGGATCGCAGCTGGGCGATGTCGCCGCTGCGGCGGACGTACTCGGCTTCGCCGACGATCCAGAAAGCGGAGTAGCCGGGCAGGCCGTCCACGTGATCCTTCACCGGAGCCGGGCCGATGAGCTGGGCCATGGCATCGTTCGCGAGATGGAGGTCTCCGAAGACATCGGCAACGACGCGGTCGATGACTTCCATGTCGCCCATCCATCGGCCGCGGTCGCGCTTGACGCCGTCCCAGATGCTGTCCTGCATGCAGAGGTGTGCGGTGTAGGCGCTGGTTTCCCAGATGCGGTTCAGGCGTTCGTCGGAGGACGCGAACGAGCCGAGATAGTGGACAGGATGGTAGATGCCTTCAAGGCTGATTTTGCTGAAGGCAACCGGCCCGCTGCCGGGAAGGAAGCGGATGAGGGCGTAGCGGAAGCCGGACTTTGGGCCGCGGGCCAGTCCGCGAGGCGGAACCAGCAGCGGGTTTACGCCGAGGTATGGCGCATGCTGCAACTCTCCGAGGGATTCGCCGTATTGCAGGGTGACATGCGCCGGGCGGTCGCTGGCGGACTCGAACAGGACTCTGCCGCTCGCCTCCTGCCCGAAGTCGAGCAGGATTCCTGGTGCGGGGAGACCGCTGGCTGGCGGCGGCTGCGTGCTTGCGGTGAAGCGGCGATGCGCGTCCGCGCGAGGGGAAGAGCGCACGAGCGCGGCGAGATGGCTGAGGGCTGCGGAGGGGTCGTCCAGAGCGATGGCATGGAGCGCGGCCATCTGGTAGTTCGCAAGGTAGGGAGCCTCGCCGAGATAGCCTGGCCAGTCGTACAGGCCGGCATCGGCATTCCATTGGAAGAAATCGATGTCGCCTTCGATGGAGCCGAGCGATTGCACGGGCTGCCATGCGCTGGCGTCGAACGACGTCTGCTGCCAGCCATCTTGCGGATGCAGGGTGCTGGTCCACGCGCTGCTGCTGGTCATCAGCGGCGCAGCGTTCACGCCTGGGGCGGAGGGAACAATCTTCACCACCAGCACTTCGCCGGAGTTCACCTGCGCGGTTCGCAGGCTGTTGGTGTGATGGTGGTTGCCCCAGCCGCGAACAGCCTCGATCGCGATCACATTCTTCCCCGGAAGAAGCAGGCCATGGACATCCGCGCTGAGGGTGTGGAAGACCATGTGATGTCCGCCTTCCCAGCGCAGGTCGGCGGCGAGCCTTCCGTTGAGGAATACCCGCGCTGAGCGCGGCCCAGCCAGGTAGAGCGTGGCCCGCTTTGGAGGGGCGGCCAGATCAAAGCTCGCGCGGAAGTAGTGCCGATCAATCTTCGAGTCCGTCCGGCGGATGAGAGCGGAGGCATTGCTCGACAGGACGGCTGCATCGTTCGCGGTCCAGATGTATTGCTCCGGCAGCGGCTGGTGGAAGCTGCCGACGGGACGAGGGTGCGCGATGGCGCGCGAGGGGTCGAGATATCCGGCGGCAGGCGGCGTTTGCGCGCGGGCGAGGGGAGCGGCTGCGATGCAGCAGAGGGCCGCCCACGCGAGTATGCCTGCGCGGGACGGCAAGGGGAATGCGGTTGGGGGGGCATCGGAATGGGAGCTTCGGCCGGGCATCAAGAATACAGGGCGAGCGCGCATTCTGAGGAATGCCCTCCAGCAAAGGATGAACTTGATGCTACAACGGGCGCAGGCAAGGATCGAGCGAGCGGGCGGCCAGGCGCAGAAAAACGCGGTCGGCCAGGCGCTGGAAATTGTGTCGGGGAGGAGGATTCGAACCCCCGACCCTCTGCTCCCAAAGCAGGTCGAACGATTCAGTGTATCCTGTTGAAATTTATAGAAAATATCTGCTTTTGATTGAATGGCTTGGCGCTCACCGGCTTATCCCTGTTGCATCCTGTGGCTTCAGGATGCTTTGACCGCTACAAAATCGTCTACATCGAGAGAATCAGAAATAATTCATCCCTATTTGGGGTAGAATTATTTCATGATGGAAAATTCCTACACTGCGGCTCAGGCATCGGCGGTATCCGGATTACCTCTGAAGTCCGTTCAAAAACTGATAGAGGTCCGCCTAATCAGCCCTTCCAAGAAGCGTAAGGGTAGAGAAATTCAGAGTCTTCTGTCCTCTGGGCAAGTTGTTTATCTCCGGCTGGAAGCTGGGGGTGTGCGGCTTTTGCCACTGGCTGCACGGCGCGAAGTAGCACGGACCGTTCTCTCCGATCCTGAAGTCAACACCATCGTTCTTGAGGGCGGATCAGCGCTGATGGTTGAGGTCAAGAAAGCCCGCCGAGATGTCGAACAGGAACTGAAGAGGCTGCGCAAGGTGCAGGCTATGGTTGTTTCAGACCCGGAGATCATGCGGGGCACGCCGGTATTCAAAGGTACGCGCATCCCGGTCGAATTGGTGGCGGAGATGACCGCAGAGGGCGCGACGGTCGCGGAAATCCTCGCCGGATACCCGGCGCTCAACCGTGAGCGGGTAGAACTGGCCCAACTCTACGTGGCGGCCTTTCCCCGCCGTGGCCGCCCGGCACATCGGCCTTGGGCCAAGAAGAAGCCGGTTCGGGTCACTCGTCAGCGCCGCGCCACGGCCTAAGCTTGGCAAGGTTCCTCATTGACGAGTGCCTGCACACCTCATTGGTCGAGCTGGCTCAAGCCGCCATCATTGCAGGTGGTATGCGTAAATTTCCGATGCGTGCTGCCAGTAGCGCAAAAGGATGGAGCCATCCAGAGCGATGGCGAACCATGCGTCCCCGATCTCGGACAGGTTGGATGTGTTCCTTGAGCGCAGGTCTACCACGGTTTCAACCTTGCCGCCGACCAGGGGAATGCGGACGATGCGCGAATGGCCTCCGAGGCAACTGGCGTATATGAACCGCGAGTCGTTCGACCAATTCAGGTCATTGCCATCGATGGCGTCCGCCAGCTTGCGCCATTGCTGGGTTCGCATGTCGAACAGGAACAATTGATGCAGTTCGGGCTGCAACGCCGCCACGTAGCGGCCGTCCGGCGACCAGCGCGCTGTCGCCAATCCATCTGATCCGGGCAGCGTCTGCACGCGTCCTGTCGCGAGATCGATCCGTCGAATCGCGCAGGTCTGCGTCGCCATACACTCCACGTTTCCGTAGACGAGGAACTTTCCATCGGGCGACCATGTGGGCGCACCCTGCTGGTCATCGCCTTCGCTGGCCTCCCGTTCCGAGCCGCCATCGAGCGGAGCGATGAAGATGCGCCAAGGCTTGCCGGGCTGTTTCGCCGTGTACGCGATCCATTTTCCATCCGGCGACCAGCGCGGCAATTCGGTGTTTTTTGGAGAATACGTAAGCTGGCGCGCTTCGCTGCCATCCGCGCGGCTCACCCAGAGTGTTGAATCCTCCGGGCGCACATAGGCGACCGATTGTCCGTTGCGTGAATAGTCCCAAAATAGGCCCGACACGCCGGGCAGAATGTAGCGAAAGTCCTGCACGCGCGGATCGAACTTCAGCAGAGCGCTGTAGGAGGGCGATTGGCTCAACACAAACATCCGTTGCGTCGATTGGCTATATGCTATTCCGCCGATATCCTTCAAACCTGTTTGCAATTCTGTTGCGCTGGCATGTTTTCTCCACCAATTGCCGCCAGCTTCCAGCAGCCAAATCGGGGTGTTCTGCGATAAGGCGTTCGACACCAGGAAGTAACTGTCGGCTCCACGGAGCGGCGACCAGATATCGCAGCAATCCGCAAGGGGAAAGGGCAGCGCGGAAAGCGTGGTCGTGGCCATGCCGTTGGCTGAGACAAGCTCCCAATAGGAAGGTCTCAGGGTATTCGGCTCCAGAAGCAAGAATCGCAGATGCTCTCCGTTCGGAGACCAGCGCAGCTTGTCCGGGATGCCGTTGAATGAACCTATCTCCCGCGTGGCCACACCGCTGTCCGCTGTCAGGTGGATCTTGTTGCCTGTGGCATAGGCGATCCGCTTTCCGTCCGGGGACCATGCAGCCGAGTGGCCAGCGAGGCTGCCCAACCGCTGTGGGGTCGCGCCATCGGCGGAAGCCACAGGAAAAATCCATATTTCCCGCTCCTTCTCGACCCCCTGGTATGTGAGTGCGAGTATCTGGCGGCCATCCGGCGAAACGTCCTCTGGCAGGACGTTCGCCGGAGGATTCCACAGGATGCGCGTTGACCCACCCGCAATGGGCATGGAGGCTAGCGCCATGCGGCCATTGCGCTCTTCGCCGAAATACAACTGCGCGCCATCCGTCAACAACCCGGCCTTTTCCAGGCCGTCATGCGAGACCTGTGTGAATCCTGTGATCCGCTCTGGGCCGGGGGCGAGGAAGTACCCGGCCACTCGTGCCGCCATTGCCATCAGCAACAGCATCGCAGCGACGACTCCACCAGCGACGTATCCTGCTCGTTTTCGCCCAACTTTTGTCGACTGGGGGACTATCGCTGGCGTCTCGGCTTCCACCGGAGCAGCCGAAACCATCTGTGCGTCCCTGTTGCCGATGATCCGGCTACCGCTTGCTAGCCACGCTTCAATCTCGGTGGAATAGGCGAAGACGCCATGACGCTGACCGCCCGGCACCCGGTGGACAGGTAGCCCCTTGGCCTTCTCCCAGCGTATGGCCGTCCGCACATCGCAGTGGAGGTAGCTTGCGATGTCCTTCCACGAATCCAGCCTGACAACCGGGATAGATGTGCCCGCCATGCCGTCGTACCTGATGGGAAGCAAGAGTTTGAAAACTGCGTGAGTTGCAGCGGGGAATCGTTGGGACGAGACAGTATGTCACTTCAAACCACCTGTTGTCACTTCCTGCCATGCGACAGATTGGGTGTACTGCGTAAAGAATCTTTCTTGCGCATCTGCGCAGCGGAGGAACACACAATGGCGGAGTTGACGGCGTCATGCCGAACATCGCTCGCGGGCGAGGACATAATCGTGCGGGCTGTGCAGTTCTTCACAAATGATCGCTGGCGGGTGCAGAGCCAGTCTGCTCGCGTAGCAACCCTGATAGGACGGCCCAAAATTCCAGTGGGATTGATTCTGCTGACCATCGTTGGGCTCTTATTTTTCATAGTTCCTGGATTTCTGCTTTACATCCTCGTCATCCGCCGCGCGATCCGCCTACAGAACATCGTGGTTACAGTAACGCCGGTTCCCAACGGGTCGGATGTGATCATCACGTATCCCAAGACCGTCAGCAAACTGGCCAACGCATTCATCGATTCTCTACCCAAGTTGGCGGCACAAGCGACCGTCTGAGTTGCCGTGGAGAGATGCGGACCCAATGGATGAACAGGAACACGCGCGCTGGCTGAGTAACCTCCAGGCCGTAAGGGGCGGTAGCGATAAGAGCGGGACAGCGGTATTTTTCCTTTCGCTCTGTGGAGGATTCCTCGGGCTTGACTTGTTCTATCTGGGAAAGATAGGGCTCGGGATACTGAAACTGCTTACGTTCGGCGGTTACGGTCTATGGTGGCTGATCGATGTTGTCCGGATTTGCTGCGGGACGATGCGCGATGGCAATGGCGGCCTGGTTCCCCGCCCATTCACCTGACCGGAGATGCGCCACGGGGCGCGAGCGGACGGATCGGGAGATCACTGAGGCGGACATATCCAACAATTACCTGCTGTCACTCATCAAAAGGAGCATCGATGCATTTTTCCAAGCACGTCCTCGCAATTGCGGTCGCCTTTTCGATAGCGGCCGTCCCAGGCTGGTCCCAAGTCGCCAGCCACAGACCCGCGCCTTCGGCTGCGGCCAGCTCGGCCAAGCCGAAAGCAACGGGAATGGGCAATGCCGATGTCATCGCTCTTGCCACGGCTGGGCTTCCTGACGACATTGTCATCGCCAAAATCCATGCCGCGCCTCTCACGAACTTCGACACCTCTTTGGATGGCCTCAAGAGCTTGAAAGCCGCCAATGTGTCGAACGCGGTCATTCGCGCCATGATTGATCCGCAGGCTGCCATCGCAGTCCCCGCCTCTGCTCCGGCGCCCGCACCCTCCGCATCTTCGGCAGCGGTCGCGAGCAATCCCGACGACCCTGCTCAGGTGCATGCTCCGGGGATTTACATCCTTGTGGCAGGCCTTGACAAGCGTGTCCATCTCACGAAGTTGGACCACATTGTGCCCAAGCAATCAAAAACCAGCGGGATGCTGGCACATGCACTCACATATGGCGCCGTAAAGGCGCATGTCAAGGCGGTCATTGATGGCCCCAAGGCAACAGTACAGACACCAGAAACCAATCCCACCTTCTATGCTTACATTCCTGAGGACAACACAACCTTTGGAGGAAGCTCGATCACGGTCAAGGACTTCTCACTGGTTCAGTTCGAGGTGAAAGGCGGGCAACGTCAGGTCAGCACTACCACCATTGGTTTTGCAGGAGCCTCCGCTGGTGTGGATGAGACTTCACGGCAAGGCTTTACGAGTGAGCTGGTCAAGCCGGGCATATACAAGCTCACCCTGCTCAAGCCTTTACCCGCTGGCGAGTATGCCTTCCAGCAGAGCGGCTCTCAGAGCTCTGCTTCAGGACAGCAAAACACCGGCGCGTATTTCGATTTCGGAATTATTTCCGGCCAGTAAGCACCGCGAATTAGATGTCCAGGTTGGCGTCTGCGCAGATTATCCCAGCTACCTGCCCAGCTTGCCGCGCCCTCCGCAGGCTCGGCGGCAAAACCTTCCGTTGAAGTCCGGCTGAAAAAGCTTGACCAGCTGTATAAGCAGGGCCTCATCACCAAAAACGATTACGACGCGAAGAAGGCCGAGATTCTCAACGAGCTTTGAGGCTATTCATCACCGTAGCCCATTCCCCCTTGCACGGCTCTGAAGGCTCGGGAGCGAAAGGAAAGGGAACACGCATGAAAACCGCTGGCGTTGGTGCTCGGCTTCTCCTGTACTCTCTCTTGTCTCTGATTCT
>JAJZHR010000045.1 GCA_021810815.1 Acidobacteriota bacterium
TGGCGAGGGTGTATCCGGCACGGCCTTCTGGAGTCAGGAGGAATTTGAGGCTGCTCTGGACCATCTGCGGATCGGGGTTGTTCTCTGCCGCGCGCGCCATGCCCTGATGGATTGCGTCGGAAATCTGGGCATCGAAATCCGCGCCCTTGTGCCAGACGAAGCGCATGAGCGCCAGAAAGATGGATCCGACGGCGGTCATCGCGGCGGCCATGAAGAGGCCTGTCAGCAATCCGATTCTTGCGCCAGCGCCAGCGTCGATTTTCGCCAGCGGAACACGCCGATGATAGAGGGCGAGGGCGATCATGGCTCCGCTCAGCGTCCAGAAGAAGCAGACGGTGTATAGCGGTGGGAAGACCATGGATGCTCCGCACAAGATGCCCGCAGCTGCGCCCACCCAGAGGCACACCTGCACAATCGGCTTCCATTGCGCGTCGTTGGGATGCTGGGCAGGCAAGCCGCCGACCGCTGACAGCACCGCACTGGCCAGATCGCCCTCTCCGGCGGGAGAGGTCTCTGGCAACTCCTGCGGCGGAACTGAGAGTTGCGGAGCTCCGCAATGCGCGCAGAAAGGGCACGCTGTGTCTACCATTGCTCCGCAGCGATGGCACGGTCTTTCTGCGTTGAACGCCATAGGTCGAAGCTAAACGAGAGGGAGCGGCAACGCAAACGCGGGCTCACAGGCGGGCTGCGGCCTGCCGCGCGTCGGGGATCAACTGGTGTGGTCCAGCACGATCTTCCATCCCTGGGCTGTCTTGTCGAAGACGAGGGAAAAGACGCCCGCAGCGTCTCCACCGGCGTTGGAGGAGCGTTTCAGGGTGAACTTGCCGATCACGACGGCGTAGTCCTGGTCGAGTTGATGGATCTCAAGCTCGCTGAACGCCAGCTTGCCCATGGTCTGGCGCGTGGGATAGCTCTGGCGATAGCTGGCGGCGATGGCAGCGTATCCGCGCGCGAAATGCTTCCCGACAGAGAGGGTCTGGTCGGAGTCGGCGTATCCGCTCAGGAAAGCGTCCATATCGCCTCGGTTCCAGGCTTCCACCTGACGGCTCAGAACTCTGCGGATGGCGGCGTCCGGACGAGGCTGGGGCGCGAATTTGCGCTGCGCTGCGGTCGCAAGAGGGACTATCGGCAGCAGAAGGAACATGAGAGCGGCGAGCATCAGGCTGACTGCGTTGCGTGGGAGAGGAATTCGGATTGGCATCAGGCGCGCCTCCTTGAATGCACTTTGGGTAATACGCTTTTGTCAATGCAATTTGCAATGCAATTTGGGCAATGCACTCCGAGCAATGCTTCGGGAATTTCCGTGAGGGTGCTGAGGACTTCCGAGCGCGCCACCGGGAATTTTCTGCGAGCGTTTTTCGCTCGGGAATTCCGGAGGAACACTGGCGTTTCTGAGTGCCCAGGAACGCTGACGTTCCGGAGTGCCGGAGGGACGCTGGCGTCTGCAAATCTATAATGGAGTGTATGCCCGCCACGCACAGCAGCACGAAGGTGGTTCACGCCGTCTGCTCGCATGACTGCCCGGATTCCTGCGGGGTGCTGGTGACGGTGGACACGCTGACAGGGCGCGCGGTGAAGGTGCAGGGCGACCCGGCGCATCCGGTGACGCGCGGCTTTCTGTGCGGCAAAGTAGCCAAATATCTTGACCGCGTCTACTCGCCTGATCGGCTGTTGTATCCGATGCGCCGCAGGGCTGGAGTTGCGAAGGGGCCGCTGCGGCAGGGAGAGGAAGCGATCGCGTTCGAGCGCATCGGTTGGGAGGAGGCTCTGGACGGTATCGCGGCCCGGCTGGGGGCCATCAGCGGCGAGCATGGGCCGGAGAGCATTCTGCCGTATTCCTACGCGGGGACGATTGGGCAGCTTGGCTATGGGTCCATGGATCGGAGATTCTTCCATCGGTTGGGAGCGTCGCAGCTGGACCGCACCATCTGCTCGACGGCTGGCGAGGCGGCGATGCTGTCGGTATACGGGGTGAAGCTCGGCACGGACACCGAGGACTTCCGCCACGCGAAGATGATCGTCGTGTGGGGAGGGAATGTGCACGGGAACAACGTGCATCTGTGGCCGTTCATCGAAGAGGCGCGGCGCAACGGTGCGCGGCTGATTGTGATCGACCCGTATGCAACGCGCACGGCGAAGCTGGCGGACTGGCACATCGCCATCCGTCCGGGAACGGACACGGCGCTGGCGCTGGGAATGATGCATGTGATTGTGGGCGAGGGACTGCACGACGCCGAGTACATTGCGAAGCACACGCATGGGTTTGAGCAGCTGCGGGAGACGCTGCCGGAGTATTCGCCGCAGCGAGTGAGCGGGATTACAGGCATTGCGGCGGCGGATGTTGTGAAGCTGGCGCGGGAGTATGCGACAACGGTTCCGGCTCTGATCCGCGTGAACTACGGTGTGCAGCGGTCAGAGAACGGAGGGACGGCGGCCCGGGCGGTGGCGATGCTGCCGTGCGTTACGGGAGCGTGGATGCATCGCGGCGGAGGGTTGCAGTTCTCCACGTCGGGAGCGTTCGGGTTCAACGGCACGGCTCTGCGCATGCCGGAGCTGATGCAGGCCAGTCCTCTTGGACGTGAGGCGAATCGCGAGGCGCGGACGGTGAATATGGTGCAACTGGGAGCGGCGCTGACCGAGCTTTCAGATCCTCCGGTGAAGGCGCTGTTTGTCTACAACTCCAACCCGGCTGCGGTTGCTCCAAACCAGAACGCGGTGCTGCGAGGTTTGCGCCGCGACGACCTTTTCACGGTGGTGCATGAGCAGTTCTTCACGGACACGGCGGATTACGCTGATTTCCTGCTGCCGGCGACGACCTTTCTGGAGCACAAGGACGTGCAGGGGGCGTATGGACATCACTTCGCGCAGCTTTCGCAGCAGGCCATCGAGCCGTTGGGAGAGGCGCGGTCCAACGTGTGGATGTTCGGGCAGCTGGGCCAGCGGATGGGATTCGCCGAGGCATGCTTCCGCGACACAGAGGATGATCTGATCGACCAGGCGCTGGACAGCGACCATCCGTGGATGCAGGGCATCACGCGCGAGGAGCTGGAGCGGAAGGGGCACGTCCGGCTGCGGCTGCCATGCGACGAGGCAGGAACCTATCTTCCTTTCAGCGGCGACGGATGGTTCAGGACGCCGAGCGGCAAGGCGGAGTTCTATTCCGAGGCGCTGGCTGCTCGCGGGCAGGAGCCGCTGCCGGTCTTTGTGCCGAATCCGGAGTCGCGCCATACAGCCGCGGCCCAGAGCTATCCGCTGGAGATGCTGGCTCGGAAGGCGGACAACTATATGAACTCGACCTTCGCCAACATTCCGACGCACCAGGCGATGGAGGAGGCGAAGAGCGGCGTGCTGGAGATGAACGCGTCCGACGCGGCTCCAAGGGGCATTGCGGATGGGGACGCGGTGGAGGTGTTCAACCAGCGCGGGAGTCTGCGTCTGCGGGCGCGCGTGAACCTCAGCGTCGCGTCCGGCGTGGTGGCGGCGCAGCTTGGCTGGAACAAACTGGCTGCGGGAGGGGCGGGCGTGAACGTGCTGACCTCGGAGCGGCTGAGCGATATCGGCGGCGGCGCTACGTTCTATTCGGTGCTGGTGGAAGTTCGAAAAGCGTAGCCCTTTCGCGCCTGGGAGCTTCGCTCTGGAGGGCGGAGCGGTGGCTGGCGCACCTTGTTTGAGGTGGTTCTTCCTGTCCAGAGTTGGGCAGTCCGCTCTGCGTCCCATATAATCGTGTTTTCAGTTTCGAGACTCCGGGTTCGGTGATTTTTGCAGTGAGGGTGTGCCTATTTTTCCCGTAAATGTACGGAGCGCCAGCTCCACGTCTTCAGAGAAGTTCGATATGCGCACGCGCTCACGCCGTAACCGCATCGCCCGCAGCTTCTTTGCCGGGATGGCCCTGCTGTCGGTCGTTGCAGGCCTGGTCCTGCTCGCGCCTTCCGCCCAGGCGCAGGAGAAGACGCTCTGCCAGCCGCAGGTGATCGGCAACCGCCGTATTCCGAAGGAGACCGTGCTTGCGCGGCTTTTCTCGCACGAGGGCGATCTGTACGACCCTCTCATTGTGGAGCGCGACTTCAACTCCCTGTGGAACACCGGCTACTTTGACAACGTGCGCATCGAGCGCGAAGACACGCCGAAGTGCATCCAGCTGGTGGTGATCGTCCGCGAGAAGCCGACTATCCGGGAGATCAACTACAAGGGTGTGAGCTCGGTTTCGCAGTCTGACATTCTGGACCGGTTCAAGAAGGAAAAGGTGCCGCTCTCCGTGGAGAGCCAGTACGACCCCACCCACGTGAAGCGCGCGGAGGTTGTCTTGAAGGAGCTGCTGGCGGAGCATGGCCACCAGTTCGCCACCATCCGGACGGAAGTGAAGAACATTCCACCGGCTGCTGTTTCAGTGAACTTCATTGTGAAGGAAGGACCGACGGTGAAGGTCGGCCATATCACCTTTGAAGGCAATCACAATATCAAAGACCGCACGCTGCGCGCGGCGATGAAGAACCTGAAGCCGATTGGGATCCCCCACTCCATCATTTTCGAGAACCTTTTCGCGCGCACTTTTGACGCGAGCAAGCTGGAGGAGGACGGCGAGCGCGTGCGGCAGGCCTATCGCGACAGAGGCTACTTCCGCGCCTTGACCGGCACTCCTCAGACGCATGTGCGCAATGCCGGCGGCATCAATATTTTCACGCTCCACCCCAGCACCGGCAAGCGGATGGACATCCTGATTCCGGTGGAGGAAGGGTCGCGCTACCGTCTCGGCGGCATCACCTTCACGGGCAACAAGGCGGTTCCGAACGTGAAGGCTCTGCGCGCTCAGTTCACGCAGAAGGATGGCGAGTACTTCAACGCAACGCTCTTCGGCAAGGGGCTTGACAACCTGCGCAAGGCCTACGGCACGCTGGGCTACATCAATTTCGCCGCCGTTCCCACGCCGCGCATCGACGAGGCGAAGAAGCTGGTGTACCTGGACATCGACATCGACGAGGGCAAGCCGTTCTACGTTTCGCGCATCGAGTTCACGGGCAACACCATTACGCGCGACCGCGTTATCCGCCGCGAACTGATGCTGGAGGAGGGCCAGGTCTACAACAGCCATCTTTGGGAGCTGAGCCTGCTGCGCCTGAACCAGTTGAGCTACTTCGATCCGCTCAAGGTGGAAGAGGATTCCGAGACGCGGCAGAACGCCGAGAACGGAACCGTGGATCTGCTGCTGAAGGTGAAGGAGAAGGGCAAGAACTCGATCGGCCTGAACGGCGGCATCAGCGGCCTCTCTGGAACCTTCCTTGGGTTGAACTATCAGACCAACAACTTCCTTGGCTTTGGCGAGACGCTCTCTGTGCAGGCAAACATCGGCGACCTGCAGCGCAACCTGAGTTTCGGCTTCACGGAGCCCTATCTGTACAACCGCCCTCTTTCGGTGGGCGTGCAGGTCTATGCCACCAAGTCCGACTTCAATCCGGCAAAGAGCTACAACACGCTGACGGGCGGAAGCGCGAACCAGAGTTCGGCGCTGGACTCTCTGGTGACAAACTACAACACGTCCACGACCGGCTTCACGCTTTCTGCCAGCTACCCCATCCGCCACTCGTTCAAGCGGATCGGAGCTTCGTACTCGCTGACGCGCTCGTCGGTGGCCACGTTCAACGACGCGACGCGGAACGTGTTCCAGACGCTGGCCTTCCGCACTGGCATCGAAGGCCAGAGCCAGTTGAACGGCATCATCACCAGCGTCTTCGCCCCGAGCTTCACGTATTCCAGCATTGGCAACCCGTACGCGCCGCGCTCCGGCAAGGAGTTCAACCTGGCGGTGCAGGCGGCTGGCCTGGGCGGTAATGTGCAGTATGTGAGCCCTGCCGGCAGTTACAAGCAGTTCTGGCCGATGAAGGGACTGCGCGTCAGCCAGGAGGGCAGGAATGTGTTGGGTGTTCGTGTTCAGATTGCCCACGTGAACGGCTTTGGCAGCCAAGTCGCCCCGCCCTTCAACCGCCTCTATGGCGGCGGCGAGAACGACATTCGCGGCTTCGACATCCGCTCCGCATCGCCCTACGTTTTCATTCCGAACAAGGTTCTGTTCAATCTGACCAACCCGGACGGGACCGTGGTTCCGCGCGACCCGACCAACACGACCCTTGGGGCCATCCAGATCCCCATTCCGGTCTACCGTCTGGTCAGCATCGGCGGAGATACGCAGTTCACCTCGAACGCCGAGTACCGCATTCCGCTGGGCGGCCCGGTGTCGCTGCACTTCTTCACCGACTTCGGGATGGTAATGAACCTGATGCGCTCGCAGTTGCAGCAGAGTCCGCTGGGGGAGACCACCATCACCAGCCCGCTCTTTGGCTGCCCGGAGTACATCAACGGAGGCTGTTTCGGCGGCAAGAAGGTCGATTTCCCCTTCCTGTTGAAGACGGTCGGCGGAACGAACTATGTTCCCCGCATGTCTACCGGAGCGGAGATTGCGGTTATCCTTCCGATCGTCAATGCGCCCTTCCGGCTCTACTACGCGTACAACCCTCTCCGCCTGCTGGAGAGCCTGCCGCAGCAGCTCGCAGTGCCGAACTCTGAGTTCCGCGGCTTTTTCCCGAACTCGGGTGCTGGCGAATACAGCTATCAGCAGGCCCTGCAGTACTATGGGTCGAACTACTACCTGAGAGAGCCGCGCAAGACATTCCGTTTGACGGTGAGCACGACATTCTAGGGACTCACTCCTGCACTTGCCTTCGCTCATCCCTCAGGGGCGAAAGTCTGCTGTATTTCAGTCTGTCACGGCGGGACGAACGTCCCGCCCCTTCAACGACGGACTTGTTCAGAGCTTCCCTGGGCGAGGCCAGCTTCTCCCACGGGGGAGACCCAAGGATTTGCAGGGGGAGATCTCTGGATCCAGAGAGCCTAGCTCAGAGGGATACTCGATTGACGCTCCCCGCGCCCGCACCTATAATCGACGGTGTTCCTCAAGCTCCATCTCTTCCCGCACCGATCTGGCCCTCCAGAGCCAGGATGCTGCCTTTGAAGATGCGCGCCAGGGGCGCTGTTCGCATGTGTCCAACTCTTAATGGTCTCCAGTAGAAGCGGGAGGCCGACATGCGCAAGATCTCATCAACCTTCTTCAAGGAGTTTCAAAGCCGAATGAATCGCACTTTCTCTCTCGTACTGCTCGCCTCCGGCCTCGCCGCGACCGCTGCTTTCGCGCAGGTCGCTCCCTCACCTTCCGCCAGCGCGACCAAGGCCCCGGCGCCGGTTGCGATGACGGCCAAGATTGCCATCATTGAATTCCAGCCCGGCACCATGCAGACCAACGAGGGCAAGGCAGCAATGGCCGCTCTGCAGCAGAAGTATGAGCCCACGCAGGTGAAGCTCAAGGGACTGTCCGACGAGATTGATTCCCTGAAGAAGCAGCTCGCCGCCGGCGGCGAGAAGCTGACGGAAGAAGAGCGCGCGAGCCGCGCCAAGACCATCGACACCAAGGAAAAGCAGTTGCAGCGCGATGCAGAAGACGCCCAGGGCAGCTTCCAGGGCGAGGCCAGCGACGTTTACCAGAAGATCGCCGCCAAGGTATATCAGACGGTGCAGACGTATGCGCAGCAGAATGGCTATACGCTTGTCGTGGACATCAGCGGACAGCAGAGCCCGGTTCTCTGGGCGAACCCCGCGACCGACATCACGGCCGCTGTGATCGAGGCCTACAACGCCAAGTCCGGCGTGCCTGCGCCGCCAGTGAACGCTCCGACGCCGACACGCAGCACCACGCCGCACAGCAGCACGACGACACCCCACACAACGACCGCCAAGCCGAAGCCGTAATCGCGCAGCGCGTGCTCCAGAGAAACAAGAGAGGGCCTCTTCGGAGGCCCTCTCTTTGTTTGCGGCGGCTATGCTCCCGGGCGCTCAACGAGCCCAGTTGAGTGCCTCAGCAGGCCATACCTCTTTTCCACTTTTGATTCTTCAAAATCTCAAGCCAAAAGAGAGCGAACCTGTGGAAAACCCTGTGGATTGCGTGGGCAAGTAAGAGGAGTTTTTTGAAAGGTGAAAAGAGAGAGCTAAGGGCATTGATTTTAAGCCGCTGTAACTCATCGGGAATACATCACTTGCGCTGATTAGAATCGGCCTTCCCGTGAACGAAAGAATTTGCGTAAAGAATGGTGCAAATTCCACGTTTCCACAGGCAAACATTAACCGCGCGTGAATGGTCTATTGGAATTGTCGTTGACAGGCGACATTTGCGTGCAAGCAAATGGCCAATTTCAGTCTTCGCCGACCTTCAGCACGGCAAGGAAAGCCTCCTGCGGAATGTCGACTTTTCCAATGCGTTTCATCCGCTTCTTGCCTTCTTTCTGCTTGTCCAGCAGCTTGCGCTTGCGGCTGATGTCCCCGCCGTAGCACTTGGCGATGACGTTCTTGCGGATGGCAGCGACGGTTTCGCGAGCGATGACCTTGGAGCCGATGGCGGCCTGGATGGCGACCTCGAACATCTGCCGCGGAATCAGCTCCTTCATTTTGGCGACCAGGGCGCGTCCGCGATCATAGGCGAAGTCGCGGTGGACGATGATGGAGAGAGCGTCGACGGGTTCGCCGGAGACGAGGATGTCCATCTTCAGCATGGGTGAAACCCAGGTGCCGGACAGTTGATAGTCGAGCGAAGCGTATCCGCGCGAGACGGACTTCAGTTTGTCATAGAAGTCGAGGACGATCTCGTTCAGCGGAAGCTCGTAGGTGAGCATGACGCGGGTGGGGCTGACGTACTCGAAATTCTGCTGCCGTCCGCGCTTGTCCTCCACCAGTTTGAGGATGCCACCGACGAACTCCTCGTTGGTGAGCAGGCGGGCGGTGATGATGGGCTCCTCGATCTTCTCGATTTCAGTGGGGTTGGGCCAGCGGGAGGGATTGTCCACCTCCACCATGCTGCCGTCGGTGAGCGTGATGTTGTAGCGGACGCCGGGGGCGGTGGTGATGAGGTCGAGGTTGAACTCGCGCTCCAGTCGCTCCTGGATGATTTCCATGTGCAGGAGGCCGAGGAAGCCGCAGCGGAAGCCGAAGCCGAGGGCGGCGGAGCTCTCCGGCTCGAAGGAGAAGCTGGCGTCGTTGAGGCGCAGTTTTTCGAGGGCGTCCCGGAGCAGGGTGTGCTCGTGGGCGTCGATGGTGTAGATGCCGGCGAAGACCATCGACTTGATGTCCTCGAAGCCGGGGAGGGCGGAGTCGCAGGGGCGGGCGTCCTCGGTGATGGTGTCGCCCACCTTGGTGTCGGCCACGTTCTTGATGGTGGCGACGAAGAAGCCGACCTCGCCGGCGGTCAACTCGGCGATTTCGACCGGCTTAGGGGTCATAACACCCATGCTTTCAACGTCGAAGGTCTTGCCGTTGGACATGAGGCGGATCTTCATTCCCTTGCGCAGACGTCCCTGCACGACGCGCGCGAGAACCACGACGCCACGGTACGGATCGAACCAGGAATCGAAGATGAGGCCCTGCAGGGGAGCGTCAATGTCTCCGAGCGGCGGTGGCAGGCGCTTGACGACGGCTTCCAGAATGTCGGCGACGCCGAGGCCGGTCTTGGCGCTGACGGCGAGGGCGTCGGTGGCGTCCAGGCCGACGGTGCTCTCGATCATTTCGCGGGTGCGCTCGATGTCCGCGCTGGGAAGGTCGATCTTGTTGATGACGGGGATGATTTCGAGGCCGCCGTTGATGGCGAGGTAGGCGTTGGCGAGCGTCTGGGCTTCGACGCCCTGGGAGGCATCGACGACGAGCAGAGCTCCTTCGCAGGAGGCCAGAGAGCGGGAGACCTCGTAGCTGAAGTCCACGTGGCCGGGGGTGTCGATCAGGTTGAGCTGATAGGTTTCGCCGTCGTGGGCCTGGTACATCATGCGCACGGTGTGGGCCTTGATGGTGATGCCACGCTCGCGCTCGAGGTCCATGGCGTCCAGGACCTGCGCCTGCATCTCGCGCGCGGTCAACGACCCGGTCAGCTCCAGCAGACGGTCGGAGAGAGTGGATTTGCCGTGGTCGATATGCGCGATGATCGCGAAATTGCGGATGTGTTTCGAGTCCATACGGGTGGGGGACGAGCCTACGGTACAAGCTCCATCCTAACATTCGGAAAGGCCGCTTCCCTACTGTTGAGGAGCCGGCCTCCGCCGTGCGGCGTGTTCCC
>JAJZHR010000046.1 GCA_021810815.1 Acidobacteriota bacterium
GGGCATGCCGGGGCGGTCGTCGAGCACCTGGATGGGGGCGGTCTGGACCTGTGGAACGAGTCCGATGTCCTCCACGTCGAAGTCGTCGCCATTGCCCTTGAAGGCGATGGGGAGAGTGGTGTCGATGCGCTTGCCATTGTCGATGTACGACAGGGCTACCCTCTGGTTGAGGTTGAGCAGAGAGCGAATCTGCACCTGCTCCCAGGTGGGATTTTCGACCGTGTCAAAGTGGACAATGGTGTCTCCGCTGCGCATGCCAGCGGCGGCAGCGGGCGAGTTGTGCGTGATGTAGTCGGTGACGGCGGAGCCGTGGAAGTATTGCTGGACCTCATCGTGGAACATGAAGACGCCGGTGAGCAGGACGATGGCGAGGACGAAGTTGGCGAAGGGGCCTGCGAGGGCGATGAGGATGCGCTGCCAGCGCGGGTGCGTGGCGAACTCGCCGCCAAGGTCGGCGGAGACGCCGGTGGAGCCATCGACCCAACTGACGTATCCGCCGAGAGGGAGCAGGCTGACGCGGTAGTCGGTCTCTCCGCGCTTGAAGCCGAAGAGGCGCTTGCCCATGCCGACGGAGAAGACGGCGACGCGGACGCCGCAGAGCTTGGCGACGGCGAAGTGGCCGAACTCATGCACCAGCACCATGATGCCGAGGACGATGAGGAGATAGATTGTGGTTTGCAGAAAGCCGAGCGTGCCGAGGAGAAGTGGCATAGGTTTTATGGAGTCCGGGAAAGGCTATTGGGATTTTGATGCAGCCCTGCGGCCATGGGGCGTCAACATCTCGCGTGCAAGGCTGCGCGCCTCTGAATCGGATGCCAGGACAGCGGCGATGGTGTCCGGGTGGGCGGCTGGCGTACGCTCGAGCACTCTTTCAATTGTACGCGCAATGCCGGTGAAGGGGATGGCGCCGTCGAGGAAGGCGGCAACTGCGATTTCATCGGCTGCATTCAAGGCAATGCAGGCTGCGCCACCGGCCTCGGCAGCCTCATAAGCGAGGCGCAGGCAGGGGAAACGGGCGAAGTCGGGAGGGGAGAAGTCGAGCTGGCTGAGGGTGCTGAGGTCGAAGGCGAGGTCGGAGGCGACGCGCTCGGGATAGCTGAGGGCGTAGAGGATGGGGAGGCGCATGTCCGTGACGGAGAGCTGGGCGAGGACGCTGCCGTCGATGAACTCGACCAGGGAATGGATGGTGGACTGGGGATGGACGGTGACCTTGACCTGAGAGGGCGGAGCATCGAAGAGGCGGCATGCCTCGATGACTTCGAAGCCCTTGTTCATCATGGTGGCGGAGTCGATGGTGATGCGGCGGCCCATGACCCAGGTGGGGTGCTTGAGGGCCTGGGCTACGGTGATGTGGTCGAAGTCGGCGGCGGGGGTGTTGCGGAAGGGGCCGCCAGAGGCGGTGAGCCAGATGCGGTTGACTTCGCTCCGGTCGCCGCCGCGCATGCACTGGTGGACGGCGTTGTGCTCGCTGTCGATGGGCAGCAGGGCTACGTTGTGGCTGCGGGCGGCGGCGGTGATGATCTCGCCCGCTGCGACGAGGCATTCCTTGTTGGCGAGGCCGATGGTTTTGCCCGCGCAGACGGCGGCGTAGGTGGCTTCGAGACCGGCGACGCCGACGATGGCGCTGACGACGAAATCCACCTCCGGCAGGGTTGCGACGCGGATGGCGCCGGAGCTGCCATGGAGGACTTCAATGCCGGTGACGCCGGCGGATTTCAGGCGGGCGGAAAGTGCGTCGGCGAGCTGCTCGTCGGCCATGGAGATGACGCGGGGTCGCCAGCGCTGGCACTGGTCGAAGGCTGCGTCGAGGTTGCGGCCAGCTGCGAGCGAGACGACGGAATAACGGTCGGGGAAGCTCTCAACGATGCTGAGAGTGCTGTTGCCGATGGAGCCGGTGGAGCCCAGGATTGCTAGTTTTTTCACGGACACTTTGGAAGGTTTCTCGGGGCTGAATCTTCCACCATCATACGGCATGGTGCGGGCAGAACCTGCTTTGGTTTGGGCGGACTAGAACCTGCTCTGGGCGAAATAGTCGCGGAGGAGCAGGGCGAACCAGAGAGTTGGTGCTGCGAGCAGCAGGGCATCGACGCGATCCAGCATGCCGCCGTGGCCTGGAAGCAGGTTGCCGGAGTCCTTCACGTCCGCGCCGCGCTTCAGTGCGGATTCGAGCAGGTCGCCGACCTGGGCGGCCACGTTGAGCAGGACGGAGATGGCAAGCCATTGCCAGAGAGGCTCCATGAAGTAGACGGTGCCGATGTTGCGCTCTGCGAGAGCGTTGCTGATGAGAATGACGGCCATGCCGGCGACGATGCTGCCGGCCATCGATCCAGCAGCACCCTCCCATGTTTTGTTGGGGCTGATGTGGGGAGCGAACTTGCGTTTGCCGAAGGCCCGGCCGACGTAGAGGGCAACGATGTCCCCTACCCAGACGATGGCAAAGAGGAACAGGAGAAGGCCGATGCCGTTCTCTCGCGTGAGGAACAGCGGGAGCAGGGACAACGGGTAGACCACATAGAGCAGTCCGAAGATGCTGAAGGCCGTGTCCGGCAGAACGCGGTGCAGGGGGGAACTGAAGCTGTAGACGAGCAGCAGCAGCAGGGACATCGCCCCGACGGCGGGCATCAGCAGCGTGGTGGGAAGGGCGAAGGTGGTCAGGAACAGGAGTCCGCCGCAGAGCATGGGGAGCCACGGAGACAGTTTTGCGCCGGAGGCGTTGGCCAGGTGGATGTACTCATGGAGAGCCAGTTCCGCGATGATCGCAACGAACAGCGCGGCGAGCCAGAGAGGAGCTTTGAAGAGGATCAGCAGGGCGACTGCGACCAGGAGAACGGCAGTAAGGATTCTTTTCATGGGTCAGAGGAAAGGATACAGGGTCGGCGCGCAAAAATGGCGGCCGAGGGAGTGCTATCTTCAGCATCGCTCGCTCAGATCGGTTGGGTAGCTATGGAAGAGAACAGCAGATTCCTTCGCTTCGCTCCTGGATGACAACCAGAAAGACAACGGTCTTCAGTGGCGAGTGAATTCGTGAGGCGCGAGTTCTGTGGCGATCTCGGATTCGAGTTCGGAGACGGGCTGGAGGGTGTCCAGTTGCTCATCCGAGTGGTTCTCTCCGAGGCCACCGAAGCGGCGGTCGCGGAGCTGGTAGTCGGCGATGGCTTCGAGCAGGTGGATGCCGCGGAAGTCTGGCCAGAGGCGGTCGGTGATGAAGATTTCGGAGTAGGCGATCTGCCACAGGAGGAAGTTGGAGATGCGCTGCTCTCCGCTGGTGCGGATGATGAGGTCCGGGTCGGGCATGCGGGCGGTGTAGAGGGAGCGGCTGATGGCGTCTTCGTCCAGAGCGTCCAGGCCGCCTGCTCCGAGCAGGTCCTCGATGGAGCAGCCGCGCTTGTGGGCTTCGGCGGCCAGGTCGGCGAGTATGTTGCGCAGGGCATCCACGATCTCTGAGCGCGCGCCATAGTTCAGGGCCAGGGTCAGCGTGGTTCCGGTGTTCTTCGCCGTCGCCTCTGCCGCCCAGATCATGGTCTCCTGCACCTCAGCGGGAAGCTCATGCGTGCGCCCGATGTAGGCCATGCGCACGTTGTTGTCGTTCATGCGCTGCACATTTCCCACGAGGTAGGACTTCAGCAGTTTCATGAGGAAGCCGACTTCGCTTTTCGGGCGGCGGAGGTTGTTCTCCAGCGAGAAGGCGTAGAGCGTGAGCCAGGGGAGGTCGATGCGGGAGGCGGTCTCGACGACGAACTGCACGGCCTCGGCTCCCTGCTGGTGGCCCAGGAAGCGCTTCAGGCTGCGCCGCCCGGCCCAGCGGCCATTGCCATCCATGATGATGGCGACGTGCTGGGGCATGCGCTGCTGGTCGAGCGCGGTGTAGATCGCCTGCTCCTCTGCTGAAAGTTCGTGGGCGCGGCTGGCGGGGCGTTGGCTTGAGAGTGTCATAGGAACAAGAACTCGATGGCCGGTGCGTACCAAATCCAGATGCGAAGAGGCGATGCCAGATGCGAATGGAATTTGCGGTCGCGCAAGACTCCGAAGTAGCAGGAGCCACGGCAAGTTCGACCGTAGCACAGTGAATGGAGGCGCGCAAACGGAACTGCTGTGCTGGTTGCCGGATGCGGGCGCGAAAGCTGCTTAACCCAGATTGGGGCGGATCGGACAGATCGGAAGGAATGGAAACGGAAGGGCACCGAAAGAGGGATGGGCTAAGTCCCATCCCTTTCAAAGCGCAACTCAACGCGACTTGATCAGAGTTTCCTTATGCCGTGCGCTTGCGGCCAGCGGCCATCTCGCGGACGTGGTTCATGAAGATGGAGCGCTGCAGGCCATCGAGTTTGGAGACCATGGCCGCGACCTCGGCCATGAAGGGATCGCGCAGAAGGATGGAAAGCTCGTCCTGCTGGCGGCTGCCGGCGTCGCGCAGAAGAGCGGTGATGTCCACTTCGAGGGCGGTGGCGAGCCTTTCCAGCGAGGAGAGGGTCGGCGTGGCCTTGGCGTTCTCGATCTTGGAGATGTAGGTGCGCGGCACGTTCATGCGCCCGGCAAGCTGCCTCTGGCTCAGGTTGCGCGCTCTGCGGAGGTCGCGGACAGCCTGTGCCACCTGCAAGCCGCCCTTTTGCTCCGCTTGCGCGGGAACGAGGGACAGCGGAGCGGCGACTGGCTCGGGTTCATCGATTTCAAGTGGTTTGTGGCAGCGGCGGCACAGCGAGTTCATGGTGCGGAACTGCACCAGACTGCAATGGTCGCAACGCAAAACTTCCCGTGCCTGCACGGAAGCCATGGATGTTGCCATAAGTTGTTGCGGGAGCGCCAGAGCGGGCGTCCTGCGCGATGAAACTGGCGCTTTGAGGATATTGCTGGATTGATAAGGGGTTGTCAAGGAAAAAATCGGGTGAGGAAGGTAGAAAAGCCGATGAAACCGGAAGTTTCCGGAGATGGAACTTGTTGGGATGGCACAATACAGTGCATGGGACACAACCGCCAGTACACGAGAGACGAGGCATGGGAGCTGTTGAACGAGTGGACGAAGTCGCCGGGGCTGATCAAGCATGCGCTTGCGGTGGAGTGCTGCGTTCGCTGGTACGGAGAGGCGGAGGCTGCGCGGCTGGGGCTGGATGGAGCGCAGGCGAGCGCTTTTGCGGAGACCTATGCTCTTGCCGGTCTGCTGCATGATTTCGACTACGACCGGCACCCGTCGCTGGAGGAGCATCCGTTCGTAGGAGTGGCGCACCTGAGGGAGCTGGGATGGCCGGAGGTGGTGCTGCACGCGATCCTGGCGCATGCGGACTACTCCGGGACGCCGCGCGAGACGCATCTGGACAAGGCGCTGTTTGCGTGCGACGAGCTTGCGGGATTTCTGACCGCGTGCGCCCTGGTGAAGCCGACGAAGTCGATCCGGGATGTGGACGTGGCGGGCGTGAGAAAGAAGATGAAGGACAAGGCGTTCGCGCGCGCCGTGAAGAGGGAAGACATCAGCGGCGGAGCGGAGCTGCTGGGGATTCCGGTGGACGAGCACATCGGGAACTGCCTTGCGGCGATGCAGGCCGGAGCCGCGGAGCTTGGGCTGAGCGGGAACGTGTAGGCGGATGCTGTTATGTGAGCTGATTGGATCCCACCCTTCGCAGAGGCGCGAAGGATGGGGCACCCGGCTTCAACCTCTGAGCGTCAATGCGGTCCGCCGAAGGTGTAGACGACGCTTATCGTCGGTGCATTCGTTACGGTGAAGAGTCTTGAGATCGGCACGGAAGTAGTCGTGTTGGCGAAGTCGGGGCTCTTGTAGAAGAGACCGCGATATTCCGCCCGCGCGGAGAAGTGATCCGACAGCCTGTAGTTCATCCCCACACCGAACACCATCGCAGCACGCGCCTGCTCGTGGAATGGCGAAGAGCTTCCGGTAGGAAGGAACCAAAGAGCGCCACCGCCATACTGCGCGAAGGTGTTGAATCGCTTCGTTCTGGGCCCTTGCACCACATAGGCCAACGTCAGCTCAAACACATTGGAGGGGACGGAGCCTTGAGAGAATTGGGCGTATCCTCGCTGCGACGGATCCGTAGGGGTGTTGGAGAAGCTGTGCGAATAATTCTCCGAAAAGCGGCTGTACCCAAAGTTCACGTTGTAGCCCAGCCAAGGATTGAACGATTGGTGAAAGGTTCCGAGCACGCCAGCGGAGGGAGTTGTGCCCTGCGTTTTTTGCTGGATGGTGGTCCCGAAGGAAGTGGTTGTCGTGGACACAGGAGCGCGCGTTGGCGTGAGTTGACCGAAAATGCCAAGCGATAAATCGGTGTCTGTCGCAAACGATTTCTTTGCAGCTTTTGGATTGGCAGTCTGCGACAGGGCTGGTCGAACTCCGACCATTGCCAGCAGACACGTTGCGAGCGAAAGCGCGCGGTGGGTGAGGGAAATACGGGAAGCGAGCTGCGATATAACCAAGGCGATTCTCCTCGACGTACGGGATATCGCGCCTCTGTCCTCAGCAAGATAGAGAGTTACTGCCAGCGTCTTCTGCGAACGCATTTTGGAACGGCCAATTATAGGGCTGCCAGTGCGCCGCACGCAATCGTATGCGCGATGGAAGCCGTCTGGCGGTCCCACCCTTCGCAAAAGCGCGGAAGGGTGGGACCGCGGACTGAATGCTTCCAGGGTGAGATGTGTGGTTGTATCCCACTCATCGCGATGAATCCTGCGATGAATGGGCGCCCGTACTGAATACTGCTATTTGAGGTCGATGGGCTGGGTCCAGGCTCCGTCGCCGGCTGAATCCCATACGGAGAATCTCACCCACTTCTGTCCGGTGGCATCGAAGGGAATCCTGAAGGTGTGGGTTCCGAACTGGGTGGTGTCGGTGAGGTTGACGGTCTTGCGGCTGATTTTAGAGCCGTCGCTCCAGACCAGTTCCGCGAACTCCAGCGGGTAGGTGTACTCGATGGTGGCGTTGTAGGTGCTCTGGGCTCCCTTCGCGTCCACGCTCCAGTTGTGGAAGAGCACTTCGCCGGTGGTGCCGAAGAAGTTGCCCGCGCGGAGACCTTCGATGATGGGTGCCCAGGTCTCGTTGTAGAGAGGGACGCGGTCGAGCTTGAGGTAGTTCACGGCGAGTTGCGGATAGGTTTCGTCGCTGGGCCACTTGGTGTAGGTGTCGCCCTCGGCGATGAGGAATTTCGGTTTGGGGGCCCAGTTGCTCATGTCGTCGCCGGTGGCGAAGCAGCGGATGGGGCAGAGGGTCGGCTCGGACAGGTCGGTTGGCATGGACTCCCAGGAGGCACCGAGGAAGCGGTCGCTGAGGAAGAAGTCCCTGTCCTTGTAGCCCTCGGGGTAGCCCTCGGAGCTTTTGGTGCGCGGGTGGGCGGTCCAAAGGATGCCGTGCTCCTGATTGACCATTTTGAGGACGTCCTCGGCCGAGCCGAGATGGTAGACGTGGCCATACTTCGGATCATTCTCTTCGAAGGTCTGGCCGGCAGGGCGCGGCTCGGCGTGGGAGAAGTAGACGGGCCGGGGTGTGAGCAGGTACCAGTGGCCGCCGAGGAAGGCGTTCGGCTCCTCGGCCGGCATGACCAGGAAGTTCTTGTCGGAGACGCGCTGCGAACCGTCGAAATAGACCTTCTCCTCGGCGAAGCGTTTGGGGCCGGGATCGTGCGGGTCGGAGTCGTCGTGGAAGTCGCCGAGGTAGAGGATGTTGACGCCGAGGGCGCGGAAGACGGGGACCCAACTGGGCTGGTAGTCCATGGTGCCGCGGTCGCGCAGCATTTCATTGAAGTCGAGATGGAAGTGGCCGGAGATGGTCTTGAATCCGGGGACGGGCTTGAAGACGTCATTGTGGGTGTAGGCGAGAACAGCGGCGTCTGTGGCGCGGTCGGAGGCGGGGCTGAGGTAGTAGTAGACGGCCATGCGCTGTTTGGTGCCGGGAGGAGCGTTGTAGAGGGCGAAGTTGTCCCACTGCTTGCGCGAGGTGTCCGCGCGCTTCTTCCAGATTTCATCGGTGACGCCCCAGGGGATATAGCCCTCGCCGATCTCCGGCTGCATGGCTCCGATGGAGAAGGAGCTGCCGGTGTCCTTGCGGTAGTAGACATAGCCGAGGTTGATCTCGTTCTCGCGGGCGAAGAAGAATTTATGCGGCGGAGGGAAGACGGCGAGGGAGCCGCCGCCGGGAGCGTCGAGAATTTCGAGGCGGTTGCGGGCGCGGACGTTGACGGGGTCGGTGTTGGGGGCGCCGCCGAAGTCCTCCTGCTGCCATGCGCGCGCGGTGTCGCGCCAGACGACTTTGGTGTCATTGGCGATGTGGAAGCCCTTGAGGCCGGCTTTGTAGATGTAGGCGACGGAAGGGGCTTCGGTGCTGGCGATGGCTTCCTGACGGAGAAGGTTGGAGCCTTTGTAGACGGTGAAGCGGAGGTCGCCGGAGAAGAGGCCGAGGGTGAGGCCGTTGAAGGTGACGCTGACGCGCGCGCCCTCGGTGGCGACGGAGCAGGAGGTGGATTTGTAGGCGACGGAGGCGCGCTTGATCTCGTCCTGATGGCGGGGCAGGTCTGTGGTGTCATGCGCTCCGGGGACGACGAGAGGAGCGTCCCAGAAGGTGTTCCACTTGCGGATGTCCTCTTGCTCCGGGGTGTCGATGCCCTGCTTCTTGAGGAGATTGCGCTGGGTGCTGGAGATGCGGCGGCGGCCGGTGGTGACCTGGAAGTCGGGAGCGAGGTTCGTGCCCAGGACTTCCCAGCGGCCGTCGGAGCTGCTGGCTGCGAGTTCGGCGATGGTGGGCTGTCCGTCCTGAATGCTGAAGCGGGCGCGCAGGCGCTGGCCTGATTCGCCTTGCCAGGTCAGCAGCAGAGCGTCCTTCTGCGCCTCAGCCTTGATTCCTTCCACAGGCTGGTAGTTTTTCAGGTCGCAGGTGGGGGATTGAGCGAAGGCGGGGCCCGAGAGAGCAGCCAGAGCGGCAAACAAGACGAAGGTCTTCATTGTGCGGTCTCCAACGGCTTCCCAATCGGTTCGCTGTGCTTGAGGATTGAATTTTCGCCGCAGGCCATTGTGCCGCTTTTGCGGGAATTGCGAAAGGGGAATTGTTTCTTCAGCGCTGCTGGAAGCGCGTGAGAACGTCCTCCAGGGAGACGACGCCCTCCAGGGAACCGCGGAGGGCGCGGTTGGTGATGGGAAGCAGAGGCCAGCGCTCAAAATGGGGCAAAGCGCTGGCTAGAGGCAGATCGGGGAAGAGGATGGGGGTGCGCTCTGGTCCGAGAAGCTGCTCCAGAGGCTCGTTGGATCTGTCCGGAACGGCTTCGATCGCGGCATCGCCGGCGGCTGGCTCGGCCAAAGCGGCCTGCAAAGCCTCTTCGAGCGCTGCGCCGGTGCCGTTTTCGGCTGACTCGGTGCTTTTTGGGGCCGGGGCCAGGAGAGCTTGGAGTTCCTCGTTCTTTGCGGCATACCAGAGGCCATCGCTGCAATGGACCAGGACGACGGGAGCGTCATGGATGGCGGCATAGAGGTCGAGGGAGTGGGCAATGTTGTCCACCGTCTCGGAGCCTTGCAGGACGGGAGCTGTGGCGGAATGCAGGGCGTCCTCCAGATGCAGGTTGCTCTCTTCGCGCTGCTCCTCCATGGAGGGAAGGTCGAGGCCGTCCTGGTGGGTGAGGAGTTCGAAGATGGGGATGGGCTGCAGGCTTCGCGAGATGAGGTAGGCGATGGTGTTTGCGAGGATGACGGGAAGGATGATGGAGTAGTTCCCGCTGACCTCCAGCACCATGAAGACCGAGGTGAGCGGTGCGCGGATGAAGGCGGCGAAGAGGACTCCCATGCCGACGAGGGCGTAGGAGCCGATGGAGCCGGTGAGGTGGGGGAAGAAGAGTTTTTCGAAGGACCCGACGGACGCGCCCAGCATGGCTCCGATGAAGAGCGTGGGAGCGAACATTCCGCCCGGGGTTCCGCTGGAGAAGGAGAGGGTGGTGGCGATGATCTTGAACAGGGCCAGCAGGAGGAGCATTTTCCAGGCGAACTGAGCGTGCATGGCTTGGTCGATGGCACCGTAGCCTGCTCCCATCACCTGGGGCAGGCCGAAGTATCCGATGCCGCCGACGAGCAATCCGGCGAGCATGGGCTGCGCCATTTGCGACCATGCTGGCATGGCGCGGAGCCGGGGCCGGAGGTAG
>JAJZHR010000047.1 GCA_021810815.1 Acidobacteriota bacterium
CATTGGTGACAAACAGATCAACTCCTGTCGAGGAAGCGCAGGCCAACTGCACAGCATCGGGAGCTTTCAGGCTCTTGTCTGCCCGTATGGATGCGTAGCAACGCGCAGCGTTGAGGTCAAAAGGGATGACCACCGACGTTTGGGAGATGGCCTGCTCGTAGCGCTGGCACAGCACTTCGTCTCCCTTCGATCTCGGCTTCACAAGGATTTCGCCAACGGTCAAGCTGGAAGTCAGCAACTGGTCTCCGCGAAGGAGCATGCTTCCGCGGAGATCAGCCACCAGCTTCGACATTGGTCCATAGTCTTCAAACAAGTAGATGAACAGGTTGGTGTCCCAGAAGATCCGGCTCATAGCCATCCTTCGCGCAGTCGGCGAATATATTCATCCGCATGTTCATCGGCCCAGATCTGCTTGCCGGAGCCGCGCAGGCCCAGAAGCGGGTCTTCCCGGAGCGATTTTCTTATCTGGTCGCTGGACCATTCGGAGTACCAGTCCAGGAGCGGAGCATATTCCGCCGGCAGCCGTTGAAAGTCCGGAACGATGTCGCCGCGTTCGCGATCTGGATGGTAGGTGTCTCCCTTGCGGAAAAGCCTGCGTCGTCCTTTCGAAGTTTCGAAAAGCATCCGCTTGCGCGACGGATTCGGTGGAAGGTTGGCCACACAATGCAGATAGATGTGAGGTTGCACCCCGGCACGCAGCGTCTCCGTCAAGCCCTCCTGTCGTACGCGATTCATGATTTCTGCCACTGAGAAATCTGCCTGGTCAGGGTGCTCTCGATGGAGCAGTGCAGTTGCAATCCAGACTTCATCGGCTACTTTGATGTCGAGGGCTGTTGCAGTTGTCATAGTTGCGCCCCAGAAAAGACTTTAGATTCAAGACAACTATATTACGTGCAAAAGAATTAGTCAATGTCTTAAGTGTAATTACATTGTTAAGGCGGAACTCGGTTAGCGTATGCGATGGCCGCATCGCTGGAGTAGGCTCTGGCACCGGCGAACCGCGAGGATCTTCGCTTCGCTCAGAAGGATGACAACTCATTTTGTGGGCGGCAAAGGGGTGATTATTGGCTGGCCGAGCCGGGAAGCCCGATCCTGAGCCCGATGGTGACGATGCGCGGCGAGGCGAGCGTGAGCACGGGTGTTTTTCCGGCTTCGATGGAGCGGTCGAAGAGGTTGCTGCCGGAGGCGTACAGGACGAGGCGCTGTCCGAAGGAGTGTTCGGCGTGGGCATCGAGGCTGAAATAGCCGTGCAGCATGTAGGTGTTCACGTCGTCGTCGAACTGCCTGCCGCTGGTGCGGGCGAGCAGGTTGATCTCTCCCCAGCGGGAGTGGCTGGCGCGGACGCTCATGGTGGCCATCTGGTGCGCGACCTGGGGAATCCATTTGCCGATGAGCGAGGGCTGCTGGTCGAAGCGGGTGACGGTGGCGTCAGCGTACTGATAGCCGCCGATGACGGAGAGCCAGGGCAGAGGGCGGAGGTCGTAGTCGAGAGCGACGCCGGCGCTGCGGATCTGGCCGAGGTTGTCGCGCTGCTTGAGGATGGTGGTGGGCGTGGCGTGGAGGGTGAGCGCTGTGACGGGGCGGTTCACCACGGTCCAGAAGTAGCTGAGGCGCAGGGTTCCGGCGAGGCCGCTTTGACGGTCGGAGGTCAACTGCGTTCCACCTTCGACGCCGGTGGCGCGTTCGGAGAGGAGATCGGGGTTGGCGAGGGTTGTGGCCTGGCCGACCTGACCGGTGCGGTACAGCTCGTAGATGGTGGGCGAGCGGAAGGCGCGGAAGGCGGTGGCGGTGAGGGCGATCTGGGGCGTGAGGCGGCGGACAACGCCGATGCGTGGATTGGCGACGATCTCAACGCGGTCGGGAATGGTGCTCGCGATGGTGGGAGTGCCGCTGGCGGCCTGCTTCCACTGCCTGGCGTCGAAGTTGCCGAAGTGGTCCACGCGCATTCCGGCGGAGAGCGTCCAGGCCTGGAGGTTCAGCAGAGCCTCGCCGTAGCCTCCGGTGTCGCGCTGGCGGGCGGTGGTGACGGAAAGACCGTTGGGGAGGCTGTTGGCGATGGGAACTTCATCGTCGAGGCCGCGAATGTCGTGGGTTTCGACGCCGGCCAGAAGGGTGAGCCGGCGGGCGACGACGGTGGAGCTTTCCAGCTTGCCGCCAAGCTCCTCCGCAGGTGTTTTCAGGCGCCTGGTCAGCCGCTCGGATTGGCGGTTGGGGGCGATGGCGGAGAAGGTCTGGCGGTAGTGGGCGTTGGAGCCGTAGAGGCGGAGCATCAGGTGCTCGGAGGCGGCGGGGGACCAGTCTCCTCCGGTGGAGTAGCGCCAGAGGCGGATTCCGTTGGTTTGCAGACGGGTTCCGTTGGCGCGGGCGTCGTTGTAGGCGTTGCCGCGCAGGAAGAGGCTTGCGTTGGGGCCGAGATCGCGCCGCAGATCGGCGGCGGCGTTCTCCAGATGGACGTTGGAGTTGGTGTCCACGGGGCCGCGCAGGTTGGGAGCGATGAGGGTGTAGCCGTCGGTGCGGATGATGCCCATGGCGGCGAGGCCAGCCCATTGGCGGCCTGCCGCGCCGTGTGCGAAGCTGCCTTCGAGGGCTCCGGTGCGGGTGTTCTCAGAGCCTTCGCTGGCGTCGAAGTGGAAGGCGCGGCCGGCCTGCTCAGGATTGGTCTGGATGACGTTGACGACGCCGCCGACGGCGCTGGAGCCGTAGAGGTCAGAGGCTCCACCGCGGACGACTTCGACGGACTGAATGGTGAGGGAAGGGAACTCCTCCCAATGCACCCAGCCGCCGAAGGCGTCGTTGAGCGGCACGTGGTCGCTGAGCACCAGGGTGCGGCTGGAGGCGGTGGAACCGAGTCCGCGGAGGGAGATGCCCTGGGCGGTGGGGTTGGCGATGAGGGTGCTGGAGCGGCGGAACAGCTCCACGCCGGGGACCTGGCGCAACTGGTCTCCAAGAGCAGGCCAGGCGGACTCCTGCAACTGCTTTGCGGTGACGACGCGGGTGCTGGAGGCGCTGGCGCTGGCGGGCAGGGCTGTGCCGTAGGCGGTGACGGTGATCTGATCGCGGCGCTGGAGGGTGGTGGCCGCAGTCTGCTGGCCGGAGGTTTTGCTGGAAGTCCGGGCGGCCGGCTGCGCTCCGTTCGATGGAGGGGAGGTCTGGGAAGGAGAGGTCTGGCCGCAGGCGGTTGCGAAGCTGCCAAGCAGCAGAGATCCGAGAGCCAGACGGCGCGCTAGGTCCCTTGATGTGGCGCGGGGATGTTTCGATCCTGCGGAGTTGTAGAGGTGCATCGGTATCGGCCGCCGTTCCAGAGCGCGTGGTGTAGATCCATTATGGCCGCTGCCCGCGGTCCGGTTTGGTCACTGCGCCGAACTCGCGCGTCAGGTTCAGGACGAATTCGATCCCAAATTTCACGCCGAGGCGCTGGGAGGTGTTGCCAAGGGTGAGGCTGGACTCGGGGGAGTAGGCGTTCGCCAGCGCTGTGGACATGCCGAAGCCAAGCATGTTGGAGATGTTGGGCGTCTGCCTGCCCTTGTCGTTGTAGGCGACGGCCTCGCTGCGCAGTGCCCACCATACGCGCGACCCGACGGAGCCGGCGCCCTTGCGGAAGTAGCGCGGGTCTTCGTGGAAGATGACGGGCAGCAGTCCGGTGGTGAAGAAGTTGGTGGAGGCGAGGTTGCCAGCGCTGTAGCCGACCCTCTCTCCGAAGGAACTGGGACCCAGGCCGTAGTTTGGTCCGTAGCCCGCTCCCTGGCTGAATCCAGCGAAGGCCAATGTTTCGACGAGGAAAGAGGGGTCCACCGTCTTGAAGTAGGCCAGTTTGAGCTTCTGCATGGGCCACAGGCGCGCCACCGGGATGTCAGGATCGGGAACCGTCTGGAAGCCGGGGAAAATCAGAAGCGTGCGGCGATGGACGATGGGGGCTTCCGGCAGGGAGGGGTCGAGTTTGGCCTGGGCGTCGCATGGCAGGGTGGAGAGCCCTGCCAACAGCACTGCGCACAGAGCGGCGGCCAGGTGGTTCTTTCTGAACTCTTTCAAATTAGCTCCCGCTCGATTGGACTACCCTGTGCCGGAACCGATAGCTGTGCGGTCTGCTCTGCGCTCTGCGAACCGCACTGCGTTTGGAATGGACTGCGCTGATGCCTGGGCAGAGCGCGCAGCAGCCGGGAGCCGTGCCCCAGGCTGTTGCTTGAAAGATGATACGGCATCGGCAGGAGATCTCCAGATGCGCGGGAGCATAGCGCGAAGCATCCGAACTGGCGTTACAATCGTCTAAATCGTGACAGCGCGCTCGGGCGTTGCAAGCGCAGGTTGTTCCGAAAAATTTTATCGCCGGGAGACCGGCCGGGAATTCGGGGTCTCGACCATCGCTTCCAAATCTGGCAAGGAAAGCTCAGCAATGACCTACCCCACCCGCAGCCGCTACCCCGCGACGGCGGCCTTGTGCGCAGCTCTGGCGGTGTCCACGTTGTCGGCGCACGCCTTCAGCAAGCAGAAGCCGCCCAAGACGGCGCCTGTTGCGGATCAGGCCGCCGGACAGCCCGGCGCTTCCGATCATGCAGCGTCGTACTACCACTATGCGCTGGCGCACATGTACGAGGATCTGGCGACCACGTATGGCCAGTCGGGCTATGCGACGCAGGCGATCGAAGAGTACAAGCTGGCCCTCGACAACGATCCGAACTCCGAGTTTCTGAAGAATGGGCTTGCGGGCCTGTACTACAAGACGGGCCGCATACGCGACGCGATACTGGCCGCGCAGGAGCAGATCAAGCTCGACCCCAACAATCTGGACGCGCATGTTCTGCTGGGGCGCATCTACCTGCGTTCGCTGAGCGACAGCCAGGGCAATGCGGGAGGGAGCGCCTCCACGGGCGACCAGTCGGGCGAAATGCTGCATCTTGCCATCGGCGAGTATACGAAGATCGTGGAATTGCAGCCGAAGAGCATCGAAAACCACCTTCTTCTGGGGCAGCTCTACGCTCTGGACCACGACTCCGCGCAGGCCGAGGCTCAGTTCAAGGCGGCCCAGGCGATCGATCCGTCGTCCGAGGACGTGGTGCTGAACATGGCGCGTCTGTTCAGCGAGCAGGGCGACCCGCAGCGCGCGGCCACTGCCCTGAACGCAGTTCCAGTGGACGACCGCACGGCGCGCATCAATTTCGCGCTTGGAGCGACGTATGACCAGTTGAAGCAGGGGAAGAAGGCGATTGATGCCTACCGCGCGGCTCTGGCCCAGGAGCCGGACAATCTGGACGCGCAACGCGGGCTGGCGCAGAACCTGTTCATGGACGGTCAACTGGACGCTGCTCTGGAGGAGTACCAGGCCATTGCTGTGGCCGATCCGCAGGACGCCCAGTCCTACCTGCGCATAGCGGAGATTGAGCGTCGCAAGGGCCAACTGGATCAGGCGCTGGCCACTCTGGAGAAGGCGAAGTCGCTGGTGCAGGATTCCGTGGAGGTGGCCTACAACGAGGCGCTGCTCAATGACTCGATGGGCCACACGGACGCCGCGATCGAGGGGCTCAAGAAGCTGCTTGCCGACTCCGCCCATGCGGACGGCCAGTATTCGGAAGCCGACAAGAGCAACCGCGCCATCTTCATCGATCGGCTGGCGCAGATCTATCGCGAGCAGAACCGCACGGAGGACGCAGTCGCGCTCTACAAGCAACTGCTCCCTCTGGGCGGAGACTACACCGTGCGCGGCTACCAGGGCGAGGTGGACGCCTATCGCGATGCCCGCATGTGGCCTCAGGCTACGGCCGCGGCCCAGGAGGCGGCGCAGGAGCTGCCGAAAAATGCGCAGGTGAAGCTGACCCTGGCCGGACAATTGGCCGACACGGGCAAGCCGGAAGAGGGCATCGCGATGGCGAAGTCCCTGCTGAAGGGGACATCGGGGAAGCCCAACCCGGAGGATCGCGACGTTGAGATGGCGCTGGCGCAAATCTACAGCCGGCTGCGCCGCTGGAACGATGCGAATGCAGCTCTGGATCAGGCGCAGGCGACCGCGACCAAGCCGGAGGACAAGCTGTACATCGCGTTCCTGCGCGGATCGATCTACGACCGGGAGAAGCAGTACAACCAGGCCGAGGCGGAGTTCCGCAAGGCGCTGGCCATCGACCCGTCGAATGCGATGGTGCTGAACTACCTTGGCTACTCGCTGGCGGACCGGGGCGTGCGTCTGGATGAGGCGCTGAAGCTGCTGCGCAAGGCGGTGGAGCTGGACCCGCAGAACGGCTCCTACCTGGACTCTCTGGGATGGGCCTACTACAAGCTGGGCCAGTATCCTCTGGCGGAGGAGAACCTGCGCAAAGCCGTGGAGCGCATGCCGCAGGAAGCGACCATCCATGAGCATCTCGGCGAACTGTACGAGAAGACGGATCAACTGAAGGCAGCCGCGGAGCAGTATGAGCGCGCGCTTGCCGAATTCTCCAAGACGCTGCCCGCCGACATTGAGCCGGGAGATGTGGAGAAGGCGCGCTCCAGCCTGGAGTCCACCAAAGTGAAGCTCGCGAAAGCGACCAGTTCCGGGCGCAAGTAAGGCTCCGGCAGCGCCGCTCATTTGTCATGCGGCAAGCGGCAGGATAGCTTAGAGAGAGATGGCCTTCTCTTCAGATAGACAGCAGGGCAGCGGGGCGGAATTCGCCCACGGAGCAGCGCGCGCGCCGCAGACGGAAGGCGAAATTCTGCCTCCGGGCCAGGACGGTTCGCTTCCGGATTATGCGGCGGAGCAGCGCACCCGGCCCGAGGAGCGGGAGCGCAGCGGCTGGCACTGGTCCACCGCGCCGGCAACGTATTTCCTGACCGGGGTGAATTGCCTGGTTTTCGTTTCGATGGTGCTCAGCGGCGTCTCGCCGACCAACCCCGGCTATCAGGATCTTCTTCGCTGGGGAGCGAACAATGGTTTTCTGGTGCTGAACGGCCAGTGGTGGCGCCTGCTGACGGCCACCTTCGTCCATGTCGGCCTGCTGCACCTGGGGACCAACATGTGGTGCCTGTGGAACCTGGGCCTGCTGGGCGAGCCGCTGATAGGCCCCCTTGGCCTGATCGCGGTTTACGTCCTCACCGGCATCGCGGGCAATCTGCTGAGCACGGCCGTGGATCCGCGCGTGGTCGGGGCGGGAGCCTCGGGGGCGGTGTTCGGCATCGCCGGAATCCTGATCGTGCTGCTCAGCAACAAGTCCTTGCCCATTCCGCAGTTCGAGCTGCACAGGCTGCGCAAGAGCGTCATCTGGTTCGCCGTGCTGAACTTCGTGCTTGGCGGAGGCTTGCAGGTGGCGCATGCCGTTCAGCGGTTCCAGGGGCTGCCGATGATCGACAACATGGCCCACCTGGGCGGTTTCCTCAGCGGCATGGCGCTGGGAGTCCCCCTGATGGCGCGCATGACGTCCGGGCGGCAAAGATACCTGCGGCGGCAGGGTTTCACCTTTGCTGCGGCCTGCGTTGTGCTTTCGCTGTTCGGCTTCTGGATTTCGAAGCTGTACTAGGACATCCGAATCCCGACAGACTCCTAGTGGACGGCCGTCTGGGCGAACTTTCGGATCATGGCCAGCAGCAGGCGGCGGTCGCTGTCGCTCAGGTTGGCGGAGTATCGCTGCACCTGAGCGAGGTAGCGGATCTCATCGGGCGAAAGCTGCAGGGAGCTGAGTTCGCGGCTGATGGTGTTTTCAGCGAAGAATTGCGCCAGCGGCATATCCAGCGCCTCCGCGATCTTGGAGAGCGTTTCCAGCGAGGGGACGGTGTGGCCGTTCTCCACCCGCGACAAATAGCAGCGCAGAAGGCCGGTGCGTTTCTCGATGTCACCCTGCGACATGCCCTTCTGCAAGCGGTAGGTGCGGATGGTGGTGCCGATTTGCATGGATCTGGGATCGGCGGCGGGCATCATCTCGGCGGGGATGGTTAGCAATTCAGTCATTAGCAACAAAGTAAACACTTGTAGCGTGCGGATGCAAGCGGGAACTGCCTGCATCCGACGGAAATGGCGCTGCGACAGGTATCGGCTGTGGTTCGTGGGCGGTTCGTGGCTGGCGGTTTCTGGCTGGCGAGGGAGGCTGGCTCAGCCCATGTACATGCCGCCGTTGACGTCGAGGACGTGGCCGGTGATGTAGGCTGCCTCCTCGGAGGCGAGAAAGGCGACGGCGTGGGCCACGTCCGCATCGGTGCCGGGTCGCGCCAGTGGGACGTTGGCGAGCATGGCTTCGCGCTGCTTGTCGTCGAGAACGGCGGTCATGGGGGTTTCAATGTACCCGGGGGCGACGGCATTGACGGTGATGGTGCGGCTGGCGAGTTCGCGGGCGAGCGATTTGGTGAGGCCGATGAGCCCCGCTTTGCTGGCGGCGTAGTTTGCCTGTCCGGCCTGCCCGGTTTCGCCGACGACGCTGGTGATGTTGACGATGCGTCCCCAGCGGGCCTTCAGCATGCAGGGGATGACTGCCTGGGTGAGGAGGAATGCGCCGGTGAGGTTGGTGTTCAGCACGTCGTCCCAGTCGCTGCGCCGCATGCGCATGGAGAGTCCGTCGCGGGTGATGCCGGCGTTGTTCACCAGAATGTCGAGCTTGCCGTAGCGCGCGACGACGGACCGGGCGCATGCCTTGATGGACTCCTCGTTGCCGATATCCAGGGGGAAGGGGTCTGCGGCGCCGCCAGCGTCTGCGATCTCGGCCGCGACTTCGGCCAGTTTGCCTTCATTTCGAGCGGCGAGCGCGACCCGCGCGCCTGCCTTTGCCAGTTCCAGGGCGCAAGCCCGCCCGATGCCCTGGGATGCCCCAGTGACCAAAACTACTCTGCCTGCCAAGTTGACCATCCGTCTATTGTGCTCCATCTTGCGGCTTTCAGAGCAAAAAAGCTCCGATGGCCGACGGCGCCAGGAAATCACCCCCCAGACGCTGCCGTTGAGGAGGGCGAATCGGTTGCCCGCCTCGCATGGTGTCGGCTGGAAGCTACGCCCTGCTTGCGCCAGCACCTTTTTGCTTCTGTCTGCTTTCATTCTGGTATAACGATTGCCTATTTCAGGCCACAGAATACAAGAGATTTAACTGTGGGATAGTGGTAATTTGGTGGAATCCCATGCGAACGCCTGTACGCCCCGTCCCGTCGTCCTGGTTGATCGGCGTTGCTATCGCATGCGCTTTGATCGCGGCTGCGGTGGCGTGGCCGGGAATGCTGACGAAGGTGTTTGTGATCAGCTATCTTCCGCATGGATTCTGCTACCTGTGGAATCCCCAGTTGCTGGCCCTGCATGTGACGTCGGACATCGTCATTTTCATTTCATATCTTGCTATCGCGGTCGCGCTGGGGATTATGCGCTTTCGCTATCGGCGCGAGATTCCGCTGGGGTGGGTGGTGGTGGCATTCGGCGTCTTCATCGTCGCCTGCGCCTTCACGCACCTGATGGATGTGGTGGTGTTGTGGGTGCCTCTCTATTGGCTGCAAGGCGATGTGAAGCTGCTGACTGCGCTGGCGTCTGCGACAGCGGCGGTCGCGCTGCTTTTTTTTGTGCCGAAAGTAGGGAAGTTGCTCGCGATGGCGCGGGAGTCGAAGGAGAACGAGCGCCGTTTCCTGGCCGCTGCGAACAACAGCAATGAAGCCTTCTACATCCTGGAGCCAACAGGCGACGACGCTGGCAGGATAGGCGACTTCCGCATCTGTTTTGTGAATGAAAACGGAGCCAGCCTGCTGTCGAGCACGGTGAATGAGCTGACTGGGAAGCTGTTGTGCGAGAACTATCCCGCGCTTCGGAGCAATGGCTTCTTCGAGCGGTACAAGCGGGTGTTCGAGACGGGCCAGGAGTTGATCGTCGAGGTTCCAATCCGGGCCGAGAAGATCAAAGCATCCTGGCTGCGCTCGCAGGTGTTCAAGCTGGATGAGGGCATTGCCGTCTCCACCAGCAACATCAGCGAGCGGAAGGAGGCGGAGTTCAAGGCCATCAAGAGCCTGCAGTTCACGCGCTCGCTGATCGCGAGCTCTCCCTTCGCGGTGATTGCGACAGATCTGAAGGGCGTGATCTCCGAAGTCAATCCCGCGGCTGAGCGCATGCTCTGGTACAGCAGGGAGGAGCTCGTAGGCAAGATGACTCCGATGGTGCTGCACGATCCTGAGGAGGTGGAGCAGCGG
>JAJZHR010000048.1 GCA_021810815.1 Acidobacteriota bacterium
CGCCACGCTCGCCATCCTCTACACATTTCTGACCGCGAGCGCGGACGAGTTCCACCAGACGTTCCTGCCCGGCCGCACCGGCCTCTTCAGCGATGTTCTGCTGGACACCGCTGGCGGCCTGATGGCGCACCTGCTGTTCGCTCTGCTGGTGTGGGGCGTGTTCGCGCGCAAGTCCTCCTGAAGAGGAACCTGCTTCCTTCAGGGTTCCGCCCGCGCATGATCGTCGAAGCTGCCCTCCTGGCTTGCTGCGGCATGGAAGACAACGGGCCGGGGACGGACCGTACATGGTCTTCACCTCGGCCTGCCACTTGAAGCGCGGCGCGTGCTGCGGCTCGCACTGCCGCCACTGCCCCTATGGGCTTGCGCCTGCAAGCAGGCCGGGGGGCTCGGACACTGTCGATGGGGAGCGATGAGGATGGCCTCGCCCTCAAGGTCTCGTGCCGCCGTTCTGGCCTCGAGCGCAGCGAGAGGGAAAGACCATCCGCATTTGCGGTTTCTTCAGAAAATAGCTACGGTGTTTGGACACCTTTTGGACACCTTAAGTCAGTTCGAAGCGACAGGAGATGCACATGAAATTCGCCTCGCGGCTCAACAGGCGAGTCCCGTTCCTCTTTCTTGTTCTGCTGGCCGTCGCGTCCCGCGCCCAGAGCAACCCATGGATGCCGGATCTCACCCAGAAGCAGACCTACACGCTCCACCGCGCCACGAGCAAGCAGTCCACCGGAGGCAACGCAGACTACCGGACCGTCACTCCCGGCGAGACGCTGACCCTGCTCGACGCCGACGGACCGGGGATGGTGTCCCACATGTGGTTCACCATCAACGACCCCGAGCCCTACCACCTCAAGCGAATCGTGCTCCGCATCTACTGGGACGGAGAGGCCTCGCCGAGCGTCGAGACTCCCATCGGCGACTTCTTCGGCCTGGGCACGGGCGACTACTACAGTTGGCAATCCGAGATGCTTTCGGTCGGAAATACCAAGGCGTTGAATTGCTACTTTCCGATGCCGTACCGGAAGCACGCGCGCATCACCATCGCGAATGAAGGCAAGCAGACCCTCTCCAACCTCTACTACAACATCGATTACCGAAGCGATGCCCATCCGCTGCCCGCCCGCACGCTCTACTTCCACGCGCAGTACCGGCAGGCGCAGCCGAACCATGGATGGACCGGGGAGTGGTACGCCAACGACGACCCGCTGGTGGTATACAAGCGCAATCTCGACGGCAAGGACAACTATGTCTGGCTGGAGGCGCAGGGCGACGGGCAGTACGTGGGCGTGACCATGTCCGTGCTGCAGAACCAGGACGGATGGTGGGGCGAGGGCAACGACATGTTCTTCATCGATGGCGCGCCGATGGCCGCCGTCGCGGGCACGGGCAGCGAAGACTACTTCCTGGGAGCGTGGGATTTCGGAGGTTTTCCCTTCTCCTATCAGTCCTACGGCGCTCCGGTCGTCGGCAAGGAGGAGGCAGGGAGCCGCTCCAGCGTCTATCGCTTCCACTTCGACTCGCCGATCCCGTTTTCGAAAAGCATCAAGGCCACCATTGAGCATGGGCACGCCAATCATCGTTCGGACAACTACTACTCCGTCGCGTATTGGTATCAAACCGAGCCGCACATGGCATTCCCTCCGCTGCCTCCCGTGGATCAGCGCATTCCCGCGCTGCAGTTGGTCGGCGGCCCCGGCAACGCAGGGCCGAACGGCCAACCGACGACCCCTGTCCGTTAGCCAACCGCGATCAGGCTGGCTCCTGCGAACGCCTCACTTCAGTCCCTGCCCTCCGGACTGCGAAGATGTCGATGCCGCGACAGCGAGCGCGGGCGCGGCCATGGCTCTGGCGGGCTGAATCAGCAATGCCATGCGCGGGAAGCTGAAGGTGCCTCCGGCGTCGTCGATCACGTTCACCTGGCAGGTGTAGAGGCCGGCCTTCAGCTTGTCGAGGGGGATGTCGAACTGAAAGGCGACGGCGTCGCGCTCCGGCGTGTTGATGGCGTTGGCGACCACGAGCGGCGTCTCATAGACCTTGCTGCTGCCGTTGAGAAACTCGATGCTGGTGAGAACGCGGACGGGAAGGGACGGGGCTGCCGCGCCCTTTTTCCTTCCCTTCCCCGCGTCTGCGTTTGCGGCCTGCGGAGATGACGCCGCCTGCTTCTCCGGCGCGGGGTTGTAGACCTCGTAGAGGAAGTAGAGGTGCTGGTCCTGGCGGAAGACGTGCGGGACGTTCGGCACCCACTGCAGGCCATCGCGCACCAGCGGGCTGACGCTCTTCTTCGTGTCTGGCACGCGCTGGCTGGAGACGACGATGGAGCTGAGCTTGAGCGGCGTCTTCTTCATGTCCGGCACCTGCAGGTCGGTTTCGAAGGAGCCCATGGCTCCGGTCTGGTTCTCGCGGACGACGAACTTCAGGTGGTATTTGCCCGGGGCGAGGGTGAAGCCGGTGGTGTACTGGATGTTCTTGCGCTGCACCTGCTGGGACTGGTCGACGGCGAGCTTCACGGTGTCGCGGACGTAGCCGACCTGGATGTTCTCGCCGTTCTTGACCATGCCGATGACATCAAGCGTCGCCTTGTCGCTGGTGCCTCCCTTTACGAAGGGAATCTGCGAGCCGGGGACGATGAGAGAGACGGGGACGAAGAATTTGTTGTCTGCGAGGCGGAAGTAGAGCGCCTCCATGTACACGGCTACGTCGGTGGCGCCGAGGTCGCTGTTGAGGGTCTGCGTGAGTTGCAGCTCGCGGTCGTCGTTGCTGGAGTGCTTGAAGTCCGCAGGAGCGTAGTAGCCGGGGCGGTACTCGATTTTGGCGCGGCTGGCGAGCGCGGAGTTGGCGAGCTTGACGACCAGTTTGCGGTAGCTTCCGTCGCGCTTCTGGTTGGTGCTGCGGAAGCCGATGAGGTAGTAGGCGGCGGTGTCGTTCTGCACCTTCTGGAAGGCGGGAGCGAAGTCGTTGGAGTCGAAGAAGGCGGTGCCGCCGGTGTCTGCGGAGAGGGTGGCAAGGGTTTCCTGCGAGCTGAAGTTTTTGCCGAGGGCGTTCTGCACGGAGGTGCCGGTGAAGGCGGCGTTGCCGCGGAGGCTTCCGGTGCTGGCGTCGCCAACGGGAGGAATGGCTTCGAGGCCGCGCGAGTCGACGCTGTAGATGGCCATGTTGGCGCGGACGGCGGCGTTGGTGGCGGCGCGGAGGCTGGCCTCGTTCTCAATGCCCTGCCGGGTGAGGCCGCCGGAGAAATAGAGGAGCGACTTGCGCTGGTCCACGCGGTTGAGGGATTTCGCGATGGACTCAATCGCGTACAGCTCGCGGTCGGTGTTCATGGCGTTGAACTCGCTGTCGTCGGCCTGGAAGCTGGAGGCGTCATCGGCGGTGCCGTTGGTGGTTCCATCGCCGCCGGCTCCCATGCCCTCGCCTTCAGAGCCGTTGTAGCGGGCGACGCCGCGGAGCAGAGCTGCCTTGTCCTGGGTGAAATCGACGTCGGTGGTGAGAGCGGTGGCCATGGAGACGAGAGCGACCAGGTCGGCGGGCTGCATCTTCTTGTTGATGTAGTCCTGGGCAGCCTGCACGGCGCGGTCGAGATCCTCGGGCTGCATGGAGGAGAGGTCGAAGAACATGACGATGAGGCGATGGTCGCGCAGGGCGGTGGCGTCTGGAGGCGCGCTCTGTGCGAGCAGGCTGATGTCGGGGGCTGCGCCTGCGCTGCCGGAGACGGTGGCCTCGTTGAGAGCTGCGACCTGGTCCACGCTTTCATAGTCGAAGCTGGCGATGCGCTGCGGCTTGCCCGCTTCGAGGATGGCGAAGTCGGAGGCCTTCAGCCCCTTGATGACTTCTCCGGTCTTCTTGTCGCGAACGATGACGTTGGTGAGCACGAGGTCGCTGTTGACCTTCATGGTGAAGCCGGGACTGCTGGCAGCGGAGGGCGCCTGCTGGGCGAAGATGGGCGCAGGAAAGACGAGCGCGAGCGTCAGCAGAGTCGCAAAGGCGCGGCGCAGAGGGAGCCGGTTTTCCGTGGTGTCGATTTCCATGTTCCTCATTGCGTTCCTTCCAGAATCCCTCAGGTGCCCGAGAGTCAACCTGGGTGCTAAAAGCGGAAGCGGGCGTACATGGTGATGCGCCGCATGTTGGCGGCTCCGGTCACCTGACCGTATGCGGGTGTGCCGATGGTGGTGTCCACGGCGGAGTACTGCACGACGTTGAAGATGTTGGTGGCGGTGGCGCGGAATTCGATGGAGCGGGTGTCGCCGAGCGATGCTGTCTTGGAGAGCGAGCCATTGACGGAGACGGTGCCCGGCCCGGGAATGGAGTTGCGCGATGCGTTGCCATAGCCGAAGGGGTTCGCGCTGGAAAGGACAGGAGCGGAGAAGGCGGAGGTGTTGAACCAGCGCGTGAGGCCTCCGCCGCCGGAGGTGAGCGAGACGGGAACGCGGTCGGGACGCAGGGAGCCGGTGGTTCCGCGGTTGACTTCGCGGATGGCGGCGGCGTAGCTGGGCGTGAGAGGAGTTCCCGTGGTGAAGGTGTAGGTGCCGGAGACGGACCAGCCCTCGATGGCGCGCGAGAGGAGATTGCCGCTGTTGAGGAACTTCGCCTTGGGGCCGAAGGGGAATTCGTAGAGCCAGGTTCCGCTGACCTGGTGGCGGATGTCGAAGCTGGAGTTGCCTTCCTCCGCTGCGAGGTCCTTCGGATTCTGGGCAACGACGCCGCTGCCGCCACCGACGGATGCGGCGTTGTCGATGGAGTGGCTGTACTGGTAGCGGGCGGTGAGGGCGATGCCGTTTTGCAGGCGGCGCTGGGCGGTGACGAGGAGAGCGTTGAAGTTGGAGAAGGCGAGGGAGTCGGCGAAGATGAACGACTGCGCGTATGGAATCAGGGTTCCATCGGGGGTGACGTTGGGGGCGTAGCGGTCGTCGAGGCTGTTGCCGTGCGATCCGTTGTAGTCGATGTTCATCACGATGCCGTCTGGGAGCGTGCGCTGGACGTCGAGGTTCCAGATCTGGACGTGGCCGAGGCGGTAGTTGGGGTTGGCGGCGAAGTTGGCCTGGATGAGGCCGGAGCTGCCCGTGCCGGAGCAGTTGAATGCGTTGGCGAGGGTGAGGATGCCGCAGCCCTGCTGGGCGACGATGTTGGTCTGCGTGACGGCGAAGGGAGGCTGGTTGGCGAACTGGCGGCCCATGGTGGCGTACTGGCCGGTGTTGTAGTTGATGCCATAGCCTCCGCGGAGGACGGTGTTCCTGGCGATGCGATAGGCGAAGCCGACGCGCGGAGAGAACATGTTGCGGTCAGGATTCAGGAGGCTGTGGGAGAACTTCTGCCCGGTGATAGCGCCGATGCCGTTGGGGAAGACCTGGGCGACTTCCGTGAAGCTGGAGTTGTAGTCGAGGTTGGCGAGTCGGTCGAACTTCTCCGCGTAGGGAGAGAAGTATTCGTAGCGCAGTCCGTAGAGCAGGGTCAGTCCGGGGCCGGCGCGCCAGTTGTCCTGCAGGAAGAGGTCCCAGGTGTTGGCGCGCAGATAGTGCTTGTAGTTGCTGGCCTGGACGGTGGACTGCTGGGGCAGTCCGAGCAGGAAGTCGGCGAAATCGGAGCCGGTGCTTTGGGTTCCAGCGCCGACCTGGGTTCCGGGCTCGCGGGTGGCGTAGCCGGTGAAGGTGAAGCCGCCGAAGATGTTGGTGCCTCCGTAGCTGTCGGCGTGGATGCGTCGGAAGTCGCCGCCGAAGCGGACGTTGTGCTTCTTGTGAATCCACATGGAGACGTCGGTGAAGGAGATCGTCTGGCCGATGGTGTCGCTGGGAGCAGCGTCGCTGAAGCCGGTGAAGGTGGAGAAGTTCACACCGGGAACGCCGAAGTTGAACGGGTTGGAGGAGGTGCTGCCGTCGCCGACGGTGATGGCGGAGTCGGCGGCGACGTTGGTCTTGCCGGTGAAGAGATTGGTGGCGGTGTTGTGGCTGTGGTTCCAGTTGAGCGAGAGATTGTTGGTGAGGCGCGCATAGCCGATGGTGTAGCCGAGGTTCACGGCGTAGTTGTGCACCTGCAGCTTGCCCTGGAGCGCGGGGAAGACGTTCATGGTGTCGCTGGCGGTGCGCGCGGAGTTGAAGCCGAGGTTCAGGTTCTGCCGCAGGCCCTGCTGGGCGGTCATGCGGCGCATGATTCCCATGGGTCCGCCGCCACCTCCGCCGGCGGTACCGAAGTTGTGGATGAAGCGGGCGTTGATGGCGGTGGAGTTCAGTCCGGCGGTGGTCAGCATCTGGTAGTTCTGCACGGTGCCGGGGAGGTTGGGCGCTGGATAGTAGTTGAGCAGAGCGAGGGCCTGCTTCGTAAGCTGGCTGGATGGAATCACGTTGCCGGGGAACTGCTGTCCGGTGGCCGGGTCATAGATATTCACGGGAGCGCCATGCGCGGAGGTCAGGCCGGAAAGATCTCCGCCGCGCTCGGCGGGCGTGGGCACGGTCGCGTATCGATCAAAGGGGGTGGTATTCTTTGCCCCCGTGAGGTTGAAGAAGACGAAGTTGCTGGTGCTGGTGAGCAGGTGCGGAATGATCGGCGTGAAGCTGACGGTCGCTCCGAAGTTGTTGGAATTGTAGGCTGGCTGAATGATGGGCTGGCCGCTGATGGAAAAGTCCTTTGCGTTGAGGACGGAGTTGCCTGCCACGTAGAAGAGGGCTCCATGGGGCTGAGCGGGGTTGAACTTGCGGAAGGCAGTGCTGAAGTTTCCACCCGGGCCGCCACCGCGCATGCCGCGACCTCCGCCGGGGCCACCTCCGCCCGGACCTCCGCCCGGGCCGCCGCCAAAGAGATCGGCTGGATTGCCGCCCTGCGCGCGCATGTCCTGGATGCGCTGGCGGATGTCATCCTCGCTGACGCCAGCCAGGGGATTGACGCTGCCCATCTGCCCGTTGACGGCGACGGAGTCGGTTGCAGTGTCGCCGCCAGCGGCTGCGGCTGAGGGAAGGCTGGCGCCTGTGTCGCCGCCAGCCTGCACGGCGTCCATGTCTCCGGAGAGGACGCTGAGGCTCTGGGTGGTGGCTCCCATGCCGAGAGCGGCACGCGCTGTCTGGTTCCGCGCTGTCTGCTGCTGCTCCTGGACGCGCGAGGCAAGCTGCATGGAGAACTGAACCTGCGGCTTTGGGTTGGCCGCCGTCAGCAGCGCCTCGTTGGCCGTCGCAGTGAAGCCTGTGAGCTCAGCCTTCAACACATAGCGGCCATTCCTGGGAATGGTCATGACGTAGCTGCCGTTGATGTCGGTGGTGGTGGTGTACTTCTTGCCGGTGAGGGTGTTGGTGGCCGTCACGCTGACGCCGGGCAAGGGAACCGGGCCAGCCTTCACCGTGCCGCTGATGGTTCCACCTGCTTGCTCAGAGGGCGCTGAAGCCTGGGGAGCAGCGGTCTGGGGAGCAGAAGTCTGGGGAGCGGTCTGCGCCGGAGTTGCGGCAGAGACGGGGCTGGAAGCGGAGCCTGATGGAGGTGCAGGAGCGGCAGAGGCCTGCCCCAGGGCGAGGCTGCCGAGCAGCATGCAGCAACCCAGCCCAGCAGCGGCCAGAGTTCGCGAGCTCACGGAACGAAAGGGCGAAGTGGATCGCATCACTGGGTTGGCCCCTTGGTTGTTCCGTTGCTTGTTCCGTTGCTTGTTCCGTTGGACTGCGGCGCGGGAGATGCATCGTTGGGCGCGGGAGATCCCGGCCTGCGGCGTCCGCCTGCTGGCGGCGAGCTGACGGCGAGCACCGTGGGGACGAAGACGCCGCTCTTGATGGAGCCGCGCGCGGCCACGTTGTCGCCCACCTTCACGTCGGCGAGGGTGATGCTGTCTCCGGAAGCTGCGGGATCCTCTGGCGGAGCGGCCTGCGCATCTGCGGTACCAGCGGCTCCGAGGGCCATGGCTCCGAGAGAGCCTGTCGCGCCTCCGGCTGCTCCGGCTCCGCCGCGTCCGCTGCGTTTGCGGAAGGAGGTGGTCTCATCGACCTGAATTTTTTGCGTCACGTTGTCCATGCGACGGATGGTGAGCGTGGTGTCCTCGATGGCGAGGACGCGGCCGGCGATCCAGACCTTGCCCAGGCCCTCGCGCATTTTGGCCACCTGCTCTGCGCTGATGTCCATGGCAAAGGCGGCGTGGATGATCTTCGCTCCGGGCTCAGCTTCTCCCATGGCGGTGAGCATGTCGCCCACGTGGATGTCAGATATCTTGGCAGGCTGGCGCTCGCGCATCAGGCGGGTGTTCGGAGTGAGGACGACCTGGTAAATCTCCCCTGCCTCGGTCTTGACGGTTACGTTGCCCGTTGCGATGGCGGTGACGGTGCCGGCGATGCGCGGCTGTCCGCCGAATTGGCCCCGCGCTGTCTGCGCAGCGGCGCCGCCCCCCTGGCTCTGGGCCAGGATGGGGGATGCAAGCGCCAGAGCAGCGAGCAGAAGAAGTGCGCAATGGCGGGAAAAATGACGTGCCTTCATTGAAACCCTCGAAAAATGGTGAAGCCCCGGAATGCTCCAGGACGGTGAACGATGTCGCCGGCTGTCCGGTGCCCCTAAAGACGCCGAAACTGCCGCTGAAGACGCAGGACGCTCGCGGGCGGCCTTGTGAAGGATGCAGGGAGTGGGAGCAAGCGAAGGAATTCGGACGGAGATGAGCGGTCTGCCGGCTGCTGCGCGGGCGAAGGGCGTTTCTCGCTTCAGCAACCTGGGTGATTTACACTGCGCATGATGCCCTCTTCCCATTCGCACCCACACGCAGAAGCCCATTTCGAAGCTACCGAAGTCGTACGCGACGTTGTCATCGGCATGTCGGACGGACTCACCGTTCCATTCGCTCTGGCCGCAGGCCTGTCGGCGGTGAGTTCAACCAGCGTTGTGGTGCTGGCAGGGCTGGCGGAGATCGCGGCGGGGAGCATCGCGATGGGCCTTGGCGGCTACATGGCGGCTCGCGGAGATGCAGAGCACTACGCCAGCGAGCGGCAGCGCGAAGAGCGGGAGATCGTGGAGCGCGAGCACGACGAAGAGGAAGAGATCTACCAGATCTTTGAGGAGTATGGCGTGGATCGCGCGGCGAGCGCACCGGCGCTGGCGGCTCTGAAGAAGAACCCGACGGCGTGGGTGGATTTCATGATGCGCTTCGAGCTGGGGCTGGAGGAGCCGCTGAAGAACCGCGCCAGCCGGAGCGCGCTGACCATCGCCGTCTCCTACGTTGTGGGCGGCCTGGTTCCTCTGCTGCCATACATGCTGGTGCATGACAACGCGAGTGCGCTGAAGTTCTCTGTGCTGATCACGCTGGCGGCGCTGCTGGTGTTCGGCGGCATCAAGGGCCAGATGACCGGGACGGGATGGCTGAAGAGCGCGATGCAGACGGTGCTGATCGGCGGAATCGCGGCGGCGGCGGCGTACGGACTGGCCAATCTGCTGAATCGCGCGCATATCTAAGCAGCAAAGGGCTGCCGCGGATTGCGCGGATCGAGACGGATGCAAGAACGAATCGATCAAGATGCGGAATAGCTTTTTCAGGGGCGCAAGGCGAATATCGGGATTTTGAGGCGGATGCAGATCTTCGGCTTCGAAACACCACCTCCGCAAAATTTTGATCCCGCGTTCCGTTGGCTCGCATCTCTTATGGCGTACTGTTTTTGCCTCCATAAAGGGATGGGTTCCTGCTCCTAAGCTCCGAAAAGGCATGAGTTCCCTCTTTTGAAGTTGCTGGCCTTTCAAGCCGCGAGTTTCCGTTGCATCCGCGGTTGCGTTCCGGAATACAACGCAGCTGGAAATCCGGACGTCAGACAAAGAGAACCAATCAGACAAAGGGAACCCAAAGGCGGACTATGGGCGGCATCTCCATCGAAGAAAAGGGCGCTGTCGCGCGGAAGCCTGGGAAGGCTGCGGAACAGCTCCGCCAGAGCTTTCGAGAGGTGCGAGGAGCGACGAAAGCGTTGTGCGCGCCGCTGAGTTCAGAGGACCAGATGGTGCAGTCGTGCGCGGAAGCGAGCCCGGCGAAGTGGCATCTGGCGCATACGAGCTGGTTTTTCGAGACGTTTGTGCTGCGCGAATTTCTGCCCGGGTACCGAGAGTTCCATCCGGATTTCGGATGGCTGTTCAACAGCTACTACAACGCGCTGGGCGACCACCCGGAGAAGCGG
>JAJZHR010000049.1 GCA_021810815.1 Acidobacteriota bacterium
CCAGACGTTTTGTTAGGTTTTTCAGGCATTTTCGCTGCTTTCTGCGGATTCCGCTGGCTCTTCTGCCCTGGCCTGGTCGCTGTGAAGTTCGTGGCTCACAGCCTGCTCGACGATCTCCGCGCTTCCATCCTCGATGTACTCGTCCAGCACCGGTGCTTCGCTGGTCATGGCCTGGCTGGATGCATCGGCTGCACCCTGCTCGCCCTCGCCCAGCGGCAAACCGTCCTGCTCCGCCAGCTCTCCCGCCATCTTCTCGAACTCCTCCATGCTGGGCAGTTCGTTGATGTCCTTGAGGCCGAAGCGCAGCAGGAACTCGCGCGTGGTCTTGTACAGGATGGGGCGGCCAATGACCTGCTTGCGGCCGGCCGTGGTGATGAGCTTGCGGCTGAGCAGACCGCCCAGCACGCCGCCGGAGTCCACGCCGCGAATCTCAGAGATTTCCGGAGCTGTGACTGGCTGCTTGTACGCCACCACGGCCAGCGTCTCCAGCGCCTGCAGGCTCAGCTTCATCGGCGGCTTCAGGCTCTTCACAAAGGAGCGGACGGTGTCGTGATACTCGGGCTTGGTGCCCATGCGGTAGCCGCCTGCCACCTCGCGAATCTCCATGCCGCGGCCGCTCGCAGCGTAGTCCGCAACCAGCGCATCGACTTCCCGGCGCAGCAGGTCGCGGAGCTTGCGCTCCTGATCGCGCGCCGCCTTCTTCGCGGCGGCCTCTTCGTCCGCAGGAGAAGGCACCGGAGCAGCTTCTGCTTCCGAAGCTGCGGGAGCCTCGGCCGGGGAAGATACTGACTGTTCTGCTTGCAACGCCGCAGCGGGCTCTGGCTCTACGGGCTCTGGTTCTATGGGCCCTGGCTCACCCGCTGAGGGTGGCGCGGACTTGCCCGGTTCAGAGCTTTGAGCGGAATCGAAGGGCTGGTTGTCGCTGCTGGCAGACTCCGCCTCCGCGCTGTCGCCGGCTGGTGCGGACGCTTCGGCTGGCGCGGAGTCTGCGGCGAGCGGACGTTCGGACGCGGCGAGTTCAGCGAGGTCGTCTGACAGAAGGGTGGAGAGCTGCGCCAGCGTCACCGGCTCTTCTGCTGCGTAGATGATTGCTTCGATCTTTGCTTTGAGGCTCATGACCAGTTTCTGGTGCGGCCCGTTGCGGGAGCCGCGTGGATGGTTTTTCCGCGCAAGGCGGAGTCCTGTTGATTGTATGGGAATGCGCCCAGGGAGAGTTCTCTACCCATGCCTCAAAATCGAGATGTATAGGGTGCCCAGGAGCTTTGAAGTCTCGGAACCCTCGCTGAATGTTGACCCATTATGGCTGAAAGCTGGAAACCGAACGATTCTCGCCGGGGCGGCGATTCCGCTAGCGCCAGTCGTCGCGCGCCTGGGCGTCCTGGCTGATCGCGCTCTCGAAGCCAGTGCCTTTCTTGATCATGATGTCCCCGAAATTGTCCTGCTGGCGCAGCAGGATGGCCTGCAGGCGAACCAGTTCCAGCATGGCCAGGAACATGCAGATCAGAGCTCGCTCGGAGTGCGTCGCGTGCAGCAGCTTGCGCAGCGAAACGGGGCGGTCTTCCATCATCAGCCGCCGCTTGACGTACTCGATCATTTGACCGACGGTGACGGACTCCTCGTCCACGTTCAGCACAGGCCGCTCGCGCATCCGGTCCAGAATCTCGCGGAAGACGCGCACCAGATCGACGGTGTCGGCAGCAACCTCCTGCTCCGTTCCCTCCGCGCCCTTGAACTGGCGCATGCCGGGGTTGGTCCAGGTGGCTTCTTCGATCTGCTGCTTCTGCAGCAGCATCTGCGCTGCGGACTTGAAGCGCTCGTGCTCCAGCAGGCGCTCCACCAGCTCACGGCGCGGATCCTCGGCCTCGCCGCCATCCAGCTCGCTGGGATCGCGCGGCAGCAGCATCTTGCTCTTGATGTGGATCAGCAGGGAAGCTACGTAGATGAACTCGCCCGCAGCGTCCACATCGGTCTGTTTCAGGTTCTCCACGTAGGAGAGGAACTGCCTGGTAATGCGGGCGATGGGAATGTCGTAGATGTCGATGTCCTGCTTGCGGATCAGGTCCAGCAGCAGGTCCAGCGGCCCCTCGTACACCTGGCCCACGGTGACGGAGAAGGGAGAGACGCTCGCCTCCTGCTTGCGCAGGTCCGAAGCCGACTTTTCGTAGGCAGCCTTCGGAGCTGTCTCGGGTGCTGCCGAGTTGGCTTCTTCGTTGCTCATGCCAGCCTCATTGCCGCGCGCACTTCCACCATCGTCTGCTCGGCGCGAAGGGCCGCCTTGGCTCGTCCCGCTTCCAGAATGTCCGTCACCAGTTGCGGCTGCGCCTCATACAAGCGGCGTCGCTCCTGAATTGGCGCAAGCTCGGCGACAATGCCGTTGGCGGCCCATCCCTTGCACTCGATGCAGCCGATGCCAGCTGTGGTGCAGCCTTCCCACACTTTCAACCGGGTTTCATCTGTGGAGAAGACCTTGTGCAGGTCGCCGACCGGGCACACCTCGGGGTTGCCGGGATCGGTGCGGCGGATGCGCGCCGGGTCAGTGACCATCGTCTTCAGCTTGGAGCGAATCTCCGCTTCCGGGTCGCTGAGGAGGATGGTGTTGCCGTAGCTCTTGGACATCTTGCGGCCATCGGTGCCCGGGAGCTTGGGCGAGGCGGTGACTAGGACGTCCGGCTCGGGCAGAACATATAGAAGTTCTTGTGCCGATGGAGTCCTCAACATCTCTCCGATGAGCTTAGGTCCCGTAGGAAGTATCCGTTGGTAGAAATGATTGAACCTGCGGGCTACTTCGCGCGTGAGTTCCACATGGGCGACTTGGTCCTGACCGACGGGGACGAACGATGGCTTGTAGAGCAGGATGTCGGCGGATTGAAGCAGCGGATAGCCGAGGAAGCCATAGGTGGCCAGATCCTTCTCCTTCAACTGCTCCTGCTGGTCCTTGTAGGTGGGAACGCGCTCCAGCCAGCTCAAAGGCGTGAACATGGCAAAGAGAGTGAACAGTTCCGCGTGCTGCGGGAGCTTCGACTGGATGAAGATGGTCGACCGCTCCGGATCGAGACCACCGGCGAGAAAGTCGAGAGCGACCTCGCGCGTGTTCTCCGGAATGCCTGAGGGGTCGGGGTACTCTGTCGTCAGAGCGTGATAATCCGCGATGAAGAAGTAGCAGTCGTAGTCGTCCTGCAGCCGCACCCAGTTGTAGAGAGCGCCCATGTAGTTGCCGAGGTGCAGCTTTCCCGTGGGGCGCATGCCGCTCAGCACCCGCTTGCGCGGCGTCGATGTTGGATTCTGTTCGCTCATTTTGGCTAAAAGGGAATGGTAAATGATTGCGTTGGGGTGTTGCTGGTCGGTCAAAAGCAACCGCGAGATCCATCGCCGCGCTCAGGATGACAGCGGTTTGGAATTGCTTACATGCCCAGCAGCACGCGGTTGAACGCTCCGAGCATGGGGCCGAGCACTGCCCAGATCAGGCTGCCGCCGAACAGCAGCAGAAGGATGAGGCTGAGGAAGCCGAAGCGGTCGTACACCTGCTGCACGCGGTAGGGCAGGAAATGCCGCAGAATGTGGCTGCCATCCAGCGGAGGCACGGGAATCAGGTTGAAGACGAACAGCGACAGGTTGATGAGGATGCCGAAATAGAGCAGCAGGGCGAGAGGGAACAACTGCGGCAGGCCCTCGGTGGTAACGCGCGGGTCGCCGATGGCGAGGCCGATGGCCGCCATCACGGCATCGCCGCCGCCTGCGATGGCGTGCTTCAGCAGGATGAGCAGGATCAGCGAGACGGTGGCCGCCAGCAGGTTGCTGATGGGCCCTGCGATGGTCACCAGGATGTCGTCGCGCTTGTAATGCTTGAAGTTGCGGCTGGTGACGGGCGTTGGCTTGGCCCATCCGATCAGCGGCATGTGGTACAGCATCGCGATCAGAGGCATGGCGATGCTGCCCCACGGATCGATGTGCTTCATGGGGTTCAGCGTGACCCGGCCCAGCATCATGGCCGTAGGATCGCCCAGCTTCCACGCCATCCACGCATGGGCGGACTCGTGCAGGCTGAAGGCGAAAATAAGAACGACAAACTCAAAAAGAATGAGCGCAACGTGCAGATTCAAGTGCCCGGACCTCTCCCTCAGGCTTGCCGAAAAGCCGGAAGGGAAATTCCCTCAGGGCCAGCCCGGTTCATTCTTACTGTTTACGGAATGGGCGATGCCCACGCCGGGGAAGCCGCGTTAAGTGGCTCCCGCATTGATTCTATCCGGTTACGCGATACTATCCGGTCACGCGTGCCGGGCTGCAGCGGCCAGGGCCTGTTCTGCTGCTCGCAGCGTCTCTGCGACCTCTGCCTCGCCGTGCGCTGCTCCCAGGAACGCGGCCTCGAACTGCGAGGGCGGCAGCCACACGCCCTCATCCAGCATGGCGCGGTGGAAGCGGGCGAAGGCTGCTGTGTCCGATTTCGCTGCCGAGGCAAAGTCGGTCACCTCCTGCGGCGTGAAGAACCAGGTGAACATCGCTCCGACGCGGTTGGTTGTCAGCGGCACATCGGCCTTGCAGGCGAGCGCTGCGATGCCGTCCGCAATGGCGGCGCTGGTGGCTTCCAACTGCGGGTAAAGGGTGCTCTGGCGGTCGATCAGGTGCCGCAGCGTGGCGATTCCGGCGGCCATGGCCAACGGATTGCCGCTCAGCGTTCCCGCCTGGTAGACGGGGCCGAGCGGTGCGAGCATGTTCATGATCTCCGCTCGTCCGCCGAATGCGCCCACGGGCAGGCCGCCGCCGATGATCTTGCCCAGCGTCGTCAGGTCGGGAGCGCCGCCAATTTCTCCCTTGTACAGCGCCTGAGCGCCTCCCAGAGCGACGCGGAAGCCGGTCATCACCTCGTCGAAGACGAGCAGGGCGCCATCATAGGCGGTGATGCGGCGGAGCGCAGCCAGGTAGCCGGGCTGCGGCAGCACCGTTCCCATATTGCCCGCGACGGGCTCCAGAATGATGCATGCGATCTGGCCGGGATGAGCCTCGAAGGCGGCTTCGACGGCTGCCACATCGTTGTAGGGGAGAGCGAGCGTGTGCATCGCCGTTTCCTCCGGAACGCCTGCCGAGCCGGGGATGCCGAAGGTCGCCACGCCGGAGCCGGCCTTCACCAGAAGGGCATCGGCGTGGCCGTGGTAGCAGCCCTCGAACTTGATGACGAATTTGCGACCGGTGAAGGCGCGCGCCAGCCGGATGGCGGACATTGTCGCCTCCGTGCCGGAGCTGACGAAGCGCATCTTCTCCATGCTGGGAACCGCGCTGCGGATCAGTTCCGCCAGGTCGGCCTCAGCGGGCGTGGAGGCTCCAAAGCTGGCGCCGTTCGCCGCCGCCCGCTGAATCGCCTCAACCACATGCGGAGCTGCGTGGCCCAGGATCATCGGTCCCCAGGAACCGAAGTAGTCGAGGTAGCGGTTGCCGTCCGCATCGTGCAGATACGCACCCTCGGCGCGGACGATGAACGGCGGATCGCCGCCAACGGCTCGAAAAGCGCGGACGGGCGAGTCCACGCCGCCGGGAAGGAACTGCTCGGCGCGAAGCTGCAGGAGGCGGGATTGTTCGAGGGATCGCATCGGTCTGGTCGTAGGCATCATCGAACTCTAGTATCTAGCATAGGGAGGTTGCGAACTTACCCTTTGCGATAAAGCCGCAAAAGGACGGGGCACCGCCCGTATCGCAGGCAAGTATGGTTGAGCACACGCATTCAGGAGTTGCTGGCATGGAGGACGCAACGGAGCAAGGTGCGGCAGTTGCGCCGACTCTGCCCCCGGGCAGTGGCCTGGTTCTCTATGACGGGTACTGCGTCCTCTGCAATGGCTCGATTCGATGGCTGCTGCGGAGAGACGGCAAGGGCGTCTTCTACTTCGCTCCGCAGGCTTCCGCCATGGCGCAACAAGTAATGGCGCGGCACGGCATTGCGGTGGCGAGCGCGTCCGGGAACCCGCCAGGAAGCGCGGCTGGGGGCCAGATCGGAAATCCATCTGGAGGTGCGTCTGGGGGAGCGAACACCGTGTTTCTGGTGCTTGGCCTCGGCACGCCTCAGGAGCGGCTCCTCTCGCGTTCGGCGGCGGCGCTAGCCTGCCTGCGAATGCTCGGAGGCGGGTGGGCCGTCGTCGCTGCATTGCTGAAGTGGGTGCCTCTGTCCATCCGCGACGGGATCTATCGCCTGGCGGCGCGGAGCCGCTATCGGGTATTCGGCCGATTGGCGGTTTGTCCAGTGCCTCCTGCCAAGGCGCGCAGCCGCTTCCTGGACTGACCGGATTGCGGCTTTGCGTAGCTGCAAACTCGCACCTTTGGAACGTCTACCCGTCGTCTGCTGATAAACTAGATTTTCTCGCGGCGGACATTTATCCAATCTCTTCCATTCACCGCCATCCGACTTATCTCCATGGACCGGGGACATCGCCCTTTGACCGACGAAAGCAAAATTCCAAATTCTCCCTCGACCGCCAAGCCCGCAGCAAAGACGGGCTCTGCGAAGACGACTGCCCCAAAAGGCGTAGCCACGCCGGTCACCTACGCCGACGCGGGCGTTGACATCTCCAGCGGCGACCGCACCAAGCAGCGCATCAAGTACCTGGCGCAGAAGACATTCAACAAGAACGTCTTGAGCGATATTGGCGGCTTCGGCGGCCTGTTCAAGCTCGATGTGGCGAAGTATCCCAATCCAGTGCTGGTCTCCAGCGCGGACGGCGTCGGCACCAAGCTGAAAATCGCCTTCGAGCTGAACATTCACAACACCGTCGGAGCAGACCTGGTGAACCACTGCGTGAACGACATCGCGGTGCAGGGAGCAACGCCGCTCTTCTTCTTGGACTACCTGGCCACGGGATCGCTCGATGGCGAGATTGCCGAGCGGGTGGTCAGCGGCATTGGCGAAGCATGCCGAGCCAACGGATGCGCCCTCATCGGCGGAGAAACCGCGCAGATGCCCGGCTTCTACGCAGATGGAGAGTATGATCTGGCGGGCTTCATCGTCGGCGTGGTGGAGCGCGAAAAGCTCATCACCGGCGCGGGCATCCGCATTGGAGACGTGCTGCTCGGTCTGCCCTCGACCGGCCTGCACACCAATGGATATTCGCTCGCGCGCAAGCTCTTTTTCGACGTCGCGCACTATGGAGCCGAGCAGTACGTGAACGCCCTGAAGGACAAGGCTGGCGCGGCCCTGATGAAGACGCATCGCAGCTATCTCGGCGTCATCAAGAAGCTGCTGACGGCGGAAGTCGTCGCTGGAATGGCGCACATCACCGGCGGCGGCATCACGGAGAACGTGCCGCGCATTCTGCCCAAGGGCGTCTCCGCGCTGGTCGAGCTGGGCAGTTGGGAAGTGCCGCCGCTTTTCACCCATCTGCAGGAGTTGGGCAACGTCGATATGGACGAAATGCTGCGCACCTTCAACATGGGCATCGGCCTGGTGGTGGTGATTCCAGGCGAGAAGTTCAAGCGCGCCAAGTCCGTTCTGGAGCGCGCCGGCGAGAAGTACCACGTCATCGGCCGGGTTGTGAAGGGTGACAGGCGCGTGCTGTACGCGTAGGATGCTGGGTTTGACGGGTTGTCATTCGGAGGAGGATTGCCTGCAGACCGCGATCCTGTTGACAGGCCTGTTTGTCCATCCAACCAGCGGGAGGGATATACTCACCCGGGCCCCCGAATGTCAGTTTGAGCCGCACGCAGGGCCAATCTTTTAGGAGGAGATCTCCTTGTCGCTGAATCGTTCGATCCTTGCTTTCGCAGCCCTCGCCGCCATGTCCATCACTCCTCTCAGCGCCCAACCCGCACCTCTTGATCCGCTGCATGCGTGGAATGCGGGCACAGATCCTGCGTCGCTCGAAAAATGGGTGAACGAGCGCCTGGCCGCAGCGCAGGCCGATGTGGACAAGCTGGTGAACGCGACCGGTCCGCGCACCGTGGAGAACACGCTGCGTCCCTATGATGACGCGCAGAACGAGCTTGCGATCGCGGGCAACGAGGCCTACTTCATGTTCGCCGTGGGCGACGCCGCCCCGCTGCGCAACAAGGGACAGGCGATGGTGTCCAAAGTCACCTCTGCCGCCACGGATCTCAGCCTGAACCAGAAGGTGTACAAGGCTCTGGCCGCCATTCCCGCTCCGACCAACGATGCTGCAACCAAGCACTATCTGGAGCGCTCGCTACTGGAGTATCGCCTGGCCGGCGTGGACAAGGACGACGCGACGCGCGCGAAGGTTCGCCAGTTGCAGGACAAAATCACAGCTCTTTCGCTCACCTTTGGCCGCAATGTCGCCGACGACGTGCGCAAGGTGACTGCGACGAAAGCAGAGTTGGACGGCCTTCCCGCCGACTACATCGCGCGCCACAAGCCGGCGGCTGACGGCACCTATACTCTCACCACGGACTCTCCCGATTTCACCCCGGTGATGGACTTCGCGAAAAACGCCGATTTGCGCCGCCGCATGTACCTCGCCTACACCCAGCGCGCTTACCCCGTGAACAAGATGGTGCTGCTGGACCTGCTGTCGACGCGGCAGGAGCTGGCGAGCACTCTCGGCTATCCCAATTATGCCGATCTCGCCACCGCCGACCAGATGATCGGCTCGGCCAACAACCTGAAGGCGTTTCTGAACCAGGTGGACACCGCATCCGCCGACACCGCGCACCGCGAATACGCCCTCCTTCTGGCCTTTGCGCAGAAGCAGCAGCCGGGCCTGAAAGACATTTCGCTCTCCGACGGCAACTACTGGGCGGAGCAGTACCGCCGCGCGAAATACGACTTCGACGCTCAGTCTGTGCGCCCCTATTTCCCGTATGACGCGGTGCAGGTGGGCATCCTGAAGACCGCCGCGCACCTCTTCCACGTCGAGTTCAAGGCTGTTCCGGATGCGAAGGTCTGGGACGCGTCCGTCTCCACCTTCGACGTGTATGACGCAGCTGCTCCAAATGCAGGCAAGAAGCTGGGCAGAATCTACCTGGACATGCACCCGCGCACGGGCAAGGACAAGTGGTTCTCCAGCGCTTCTCTGGTCCCTGGTATCAAGGGCCGCCAGCTTCCCGAGGGAGCTCTGATCTGCAACTTCTCCGGTGGAACGGCGGGCGATCCGGGCCTGATGCAGTACAGCGAAGTGGTCACCTTCTTCCACGAGTTCGGCCATCTGATGCACCACATTCTGGGTGGTCAGCGGCAGTGGGCTGGCGCAGGCGGCTTCAACGTGGAGGGCGACTTCGTCGAAGCCCCCTCGCAGATGCTGGAAGAGATGTTCCGCGACCACGCCATCCTCGCCTCGTTCGCGAAGAACTACAAGACCGGCGAGACCATCCCCGCCGCGCTTGTGGACCGCATGAACGCAGCGGACGCCTATGGCCGCGGCCGCTGGGTGCAGTCACAACTGCTCTACTCCACCTACTCCCTGCAGGTGCATGACCGTCCTCTGGCTCAGATCGATCTGGACGCCCTGCTGCGGCAGGACTACGACAAGTTTTCCCAGCTCAGTTTTGTCGACGGCGACCGCATGTACGCCAGCTTCACCCACCTGACGGGCTACGCCTCGAATTACTACACCTACGTTCTAGACAAGGTGATCGCGGTGGACTTCTTCTCACAGTTCGACAAGAAAAACCTGCTCGATGGGCCGACCGCGATGCGCTACCGCCACACTGTTCTGGAGCCCGGAGCCACCAAGCCCGCCGCCGAGCTGGTGAAGGACTTCCTGGGCCGCCCGCAGAACATCGACGCACTGAAGGCGTGGATCAACGTGGAATTCGAGCCGCACTCAGCCACTCACGCTCAGTGAGGAGAGTTGCGATCACTCGCTTGCGTCTGGTGGCTGCCTTCTGCGCGCGACCGGACGCAAACACCTCTGCGAGCCAGCTTTTCCTCCAATTCGCCTCACGTCAACACAGGTGCGATCACGGTCATCTTCTGTGCCTGAATGCAATCGAGCCGGCCGCCAGGACCAGCACCAGAGCACAGAGAAGCCAGGCGACTGGGCGGGCAAAGTTCAGAGTCCATCCGTACCCGAATCGCTTTGGCACGATGGTGGCGCGATCTTCCGGATTGAAG
>JAJZHR010000050.1 GCA_021810815.1 Acidobacteriota bacterium
GGGAAACAGCCCGGAATGAAGAGGTATCACCTTTGGCAATGGCTTTTCTTGGCTCTTTTTTTGTTACCGGGGCGTCTCTTCTGAGAAGATGAGTGCAAGTCAGCAAGCATTGGCCAGCATTTGGCGGTCCGTCACCGAAATGCGTGGCGGGGGCACCCGAACAGAGGGTTGGCCTGGAGCAACTGGAAAGGTCTGAGGGGAGTAAGCGGTGGGGACTTGGGTTGTGTTGATGTGCGCGGTGCTGGCGTCGCTCGCGTTTGGAGTGCTTGCGGCCTATGCGGCCTGTGGCGCGATGTTCAGCTTGTTTCGCATGCGTGTTCGCCACGCAGCCGACGACTCAAGCCGCGCTGCCGAGACGAGCACAGCGGTCGTATAAGTCGCTGATGCGGTGCCTGGCAAGTCGCCGATGCGTTGCTGGCCTTACACTTTAGGCTGGCGGCCCTTCGACGCGACAAGATGTTCGCTCGACTCCGGCCACCCATCCTGGGCGCAGGGACGTTCCACGTTGCGCTCGTGAAACCGGGTCCATCCTCTTGCTGTCTTACGTGGTTCATGCGGCGCTTCTGGTTGTGGCGTGGACGGTTGCGCTTTCCTGGTGCTGGCGTGTGTCGGTTGCGGCGGCCAGGTTCCCTTCCGTGCCGGACTTGTTGCGTCCGGGGGCTCCCTCCAGCCCTGAGCAAGCCTATAGCCTGACGATCGTGGTTCCCGCGCGCAACGAGGCGGCGGACATCGGCGAATGCCTGCGGTCGCTTCTGGCGCAGGACTATCCGCATCTGCGGGTGATCGCGGTGGATGACCGCTCGACCGACGCGACCGGCTCGATCATGGATGCCCTTGCCGCCGATGCCGGATCTGGCGACCGGCTCAGCGTGATCCATGTGAAGGAGCTGCCTGCGGGATGGATGGGGAAGACGCACGCGATGGCGCTGGCCGCCCGGGAAGCTGCATCGGACTGGCTGCTGTTCACCGACGGCGATATTTTCTATGCCCCGGACGCTGTCCGGCGCGCTCTGGCATTCGCGGAGCAGAGCGCGGCTGACCATGCCGTGGTGCTTCCAACGCCGATTCTGCGCACCTGGGGAGAGTCGGCGATGATGTCCTTCTTCCAGACCGCGTCGCTGTGGACGGCGCGTCCGTGGCGCGTCGCCGACCCTGCGTCGAAGCGGGACTTCATCGGGATTGGAGCGTTCAACCTGATTCGCAGGGAGGTCTACGAGGCGCTGGGCGGCTTTGAGGCGCTGCGCATGGAGGTGCTGGAAGACGTTCGGCTGGGCTACATGGTGAAGCATGCAGGGTATGCGCAGCGGGTCGCCTTCGGCCGCGGGCTGGTGAGCGTGCGTTGGGCGGCAGGCGCGCTGGGGACGGTGCGGGTGCTCACCAAGAACCTCTTCTCTGTCTTCCGCTTTCGGCCGGAGCTGCTGCTGGGCGCCTGCGCGTGGATGCTCGTCTTCAACGCAGCTCCGTTTCTCGCACTGTTCGCGCGCGGGGGCTTGCGCTGGGCCGGGCTGATCACGGCGCTAGCGGTCATCGCGGGCTACCGGCTTTTCACGCCGCGCACGGGCATTCCGTGGCTCTATGCGCTGCTCCATCCGGCCTCCGCGCTGCTGTTCGTCTATGCGATGCTGCGGTCGATGGTGGTGACCTGGAAGCAGGGCGGCGTGGTGTGGCGGGGTACGTTCTACCCGCTCGCAGAGCTGAAGGAGCATTGCGGCGATCTCTGGTAAGCAGGAGCCTGCCAGAGTCTAGCGGCTGCGCAGGCCAGTGCTGCGAGTGGCGGAGCGGGCGTTGGGGTCGCGGAAGGCCATGGAGTGCTCCTGCGCGCTGAACTTCTTCATCAGGGCTGGATTGGGCCGGAACTTCTCCTTGCCGCCGCGCAGTTGGCGCGAGTGGCTCAGGACGATTTCTCGATGGTCAGGAAAGCTGCGCACCTTGCCGCGAATCTGGATGTTCTGGCCATTCAGAGCGTCGAGCGGGCCAACATCCTTGCGATCCTCCGGCAGGCTGATGACGGTGAAGTGGCAGGCGCTGTCTGGCGTCTGCGGGCTGCATGTGTCCAGGAAGCGTGTGCCGCTCTTGAGCTGGACGACGTTGTAGACATGCGCGGCGACGCAGACGTCCTTGTTCAGCATCGAGGCTGTCTGGTCGGGCGTGACGCAGGTCATCGCTGCGAATGCGGGAGCAGTCAGGCAGGCGAAGGCGAGGCAGCAGGAAAGGCGCATGGCAAGGCAAGCATACATCGGCCCGCCGGGAAAGCTGCTTCTGTGTGCGATGTAAGCGGATGCTCCGTTTGCTCATTCTCCCCTGGGCGATGAACTGCGAGGCTCTTTGACCAGAGGAGAATTGCAACGAAAAATCGAGCGGCTAGGCCCCAACCAGCTCTTCTTTGCCAGCTTTGCCGTAGTGGGATTCAACGTAGTGGTCGAGGATTGCCTTGAACTCGTTCACGATATTGTCGCCGCGCAGGGTGGTGCTCAGCTTGCCATCGACGTAGACGGGGGCGACGGGGTCCTCGAAGGTGCCGGGGAGCGAGATGCCGATGTTGGCGTGCTTGCTTTCGCCGGGGCCGTTGACGATGCAGCCCATCACGGCCAGCTTCATCTCCTCGACGCCGGGGTAGATCTTCTTCCACTCTGGCATGGACTCTCGCAGGTAGCCCTGCACCTGCTGGGCGAGCTCCTGGAAGTAGGTGCTGGTGGTGCGTCCGCAGCCGGGGCAGGCGGTGACCTGGGGAGCAAAGCTGCGGATGCCGAGGGATTGCAGAATCTGCTGGGCGGTGAGGACTTCTTCGCTGCGGTCGCCGCCGGGGGCGGGCGTCAGCGAGACGCGGATGGTGTCGCCAATGCCAGCCAGCAGCAGAGGCGCGAGGCCGGCGGTGGAGGCGACGATGCCCTTCATGCCCATGCCCGCTTCGGTGAGGCCGAGGTGCAGCGTGTAGTCGCAGCGAGCGGCCAGGGAGGTGTAGACGTCGATGAGGTCGCGGACGCCGGAGACCTTCGCGGAGAGCAGAATCTGGTCGCGGCGCAGGCCGTAGCGCTCGGCGGCGGCGGCGTTGTCCAGAGCGGAGACCACCATCGCCTCCATCATCACGTCGCGCGCGTCCAGTGGCTGCGCCAGCTTGGAGTTCTGGTCCATCATGCGCGTCAGCAGCGCCTGGTCCAGCGAGCCCCAGTTCACGCCGATGCGGACGGGCTTCTGGTTCTGGACGGCGCACTCGACCATGGTGCGGAAATTGTCGTCGTCCTTGCGGCCGATGGAGACGTTGCCGGGGTTGATGCGGTACTTCGCCAGGGCCTTGGCGCAGTCGGGATATTTCTTCAGCAGAAGGTGGCCGTTGTAGTGGAAGTCGCCGATGATGGGCGTGCTCCACCCCTTCTTCGCGATGCCTTCGACGATGTAGGGGACGGCCCTGGCGGCGTCGTCGTTGTTCACCGTGATGCGCACCATTTCAGAGCCGGCGCGGGCCAGAGCGGCGACCTGCTGGATGGTGCTTTCAATGTCCGCCGTGTCGGTGTTGGTCATGGACTGCACGACGACAGGTGCGTCGGAGCCGACGCGAACGCCTCCAACATTGACGGTCACGGTCTTGCGGCGATGAATTTGTGGCATAGGGGTTCTCTTGGAAATTTTACCATTTGGCAGTTTGCAGGGCGGGTTGAACGGTGGGCTGAGCGGCAGTTTGCTGGGCGGATTGAAGAGCAGCTGAAGGCGGGCTGGACTGGCTCCGCTCGGTCGGCTCGGAGTGGCAACGGCGGAGGCGCCAGCGTAGTCTATTGGGTCATGCAAGAAAACATCTCAGACGCGCCGTTGACCTTGCCCATGGAGCGCGAAGACCTTGCGCAGCATCCGGCGACTCCTTACTTCGCTGTCGGGGAGCGGTTCAACCGGGCTTTCGCAATGGCGGTGGATCTGCACAGCCAGCAGGCGCGCAAGCAGGAGGGGATACCGTACATCTCTCACCTGATGGACGCGTCGGCGCTGGTGATGCAGTACGGCGGCACGGAGGACCAGGCGATTGCGGCTCTGCTGCATGATGGGCCGGAGGACAACGGGGGCCGCGCCACGCTGGAGCGCATCCGGCAGGAGTTCGGCGGGCACGTGGCGCGCATGGTGCAGGACTGCTCCGACAGCTACGACGGGGAGGACGACCATCTGACGTGGGTGGAGAGAAAGCAGGCGCACTTCGACCTGTTCCGCAGCGACGCTCTGTTCGATTCCTGCCTGGTCTACACTGCGGACAAAATATCCAACACGCGCACCCTGACGGACTTTCTGCGCCGCAGAGGTGCGGATGCGTGGAAGGTATTCGCAGGCGAGCCGCAGCACAAGGTGTGGTACATGCGCCAGATGGCAGACATCTTTCGCGAGCGCGGAACCGAGCCCGCAATGGTGGACGAGCTGGACCGCTGTCTGGACACGCTTGAGCAGGTGATGGCCGAAGTGCAGCACGCGCAGGAGTGAAGAGGGTCGGACGAACGGACGCCGGGGCGGCGGATTGCCAGCCGCTGAGGGTTTCGCATTGCCGTGCCACACTCGGCGATGCCGGAGGCCAGGCTGCTATAAACTAAGGGCAGCAACGCCCGTTGCGAGGAGTGGCCCTGTAGCTCAGGTGGATAGAGCAACGGTTTCCTAAACCGCAGGTCGGAAGTTCGAATCTTCCCAGGGTCACCATTGAAAAACCACTGAAAAAGAATGCGATATCACCCGGCCATGCGTTGGCGGCTGTCTCCGCGCTGGGGAAGAACTGGTCGGTCGCGGCCAAGGCGTGATAAAGGCGTGACCGAGGCGTTGACAATCCGGGCGATTACGGCTTAGAAAGAGTGTATTGCGGTGAAGGAGTTCACCCTTAACTGCTGTCCATCCGCTTGGCCACATCGACAGGAAGGACAGATGATGACTCCTGGCAGGGAATCCTGTCGCGGAGTCATGTCTCCCGCAAGATTTCCGAGCAAAACTGAAGAGCAAGCAGAGGCAGATTTGTGCCTGCTGCTGCGAGGCGCCTGGACCATGAAGATTGCGGAACTTGCGCGTTTCGTTCCACGGACGGGGAGCCTGTCAGGAACCCAGCTATGGCGGGAGAGCATACATTCATTGAGGAGATACTCTGCTTGAACAGATACTTCTATATTGCGCTCGGTGGTGCTCTGGGCTCGCTGACCCGCTTCTGGGTGGGATCGGCGGTCGCCAATCGGATGGGGACCAGGTTTCCCTATGGGACCTTCGTGATCAATATCACCGCATGTTTGATCATCGGCTTCTCTTTGACGTTTTTGGGAAGGCGCACGGAGCTGAATCCAGCCTGGCGATTCCTGATTCCGATTGGATTCGTGGGTGCCTACAGCACCTTTTCCACTTTCGAGTGGGAGACTTTCTCGAGCATGCAGACCGGAGCGTTCCTCATCGCGGCTCTTTACGTGGCGCTCAGCTTCCTTCTTGGCCTGGTCGCCGTGTGGTGCGGCGTTTTGCTTGCGAGGACCATCTCATGAGAGCGCGCATCGTCGAGACACTTCCAGTTCCGCAGTGCGAGCCGCAGCAAAAGGAGTGGATATGTTGAATGCCGGGAAAGCCGTGAAGGTATCAATCTACTTGAGCGAGGGGTCTACGCACCACGGGGCTTCTACCTATTCAAGCATCCTGGACTTCCTGTTCTTCCGCGGCGTTGCCGGAGCAACCGTGCTCAAGGGCGTGGCAGGGTTTGGGGCTGACCATCATCTGCATTCCTCCAGCCTGGTGGACATCTCAGACCACCTGCCGCTGAAGATCGAGTTCATCGAGACGCAGGAAAAAGTGGATGAGTTGATTGGCAAGATTGCGGAAATGGCAGGCACGGGCATGATCGAGATGCAGGAGACGATGGTTGCGAAGCCAGCCCGGATCTCCCAGGCAAAGGAGGCACCTGCTTCCGGACGCATCAAAATCGAAGGCAAGGCGCGATTGATGAGCATCTACATCGGCGAGAGCGATCAATGGCACGACAAGCCGCTGCATGAGGCTTTGGTGCATGCGATGCGCGCCAATGATCTTGCCGGAGTAACCGTCTACCGTGGCATCCTCGGCTACGGCGCACATCGCAGGGTCCATCAAGAGAAGCCGCTGCATCTTTCACGCGACAACTCGATCATGCTTTCCGTCATCGATACCGAAGAAAAGCTGCGGGTCTTTCTGCCCATTGTGGAGCAGATGGTTCAGGAAGGATTGATTGTCCTCTCCGACGTGGACATCATCAAGTATTCCCATCGCGCGACCGAGACGGGCGAAGAGGCGTAGCCATGAAAGAGCAATTTCAAGCCAGGATGCTGCGTGTGCACTTCACCGAAGCAGACAAGTGGCAAGGCGAACCGCTGTACAAAGCGATGATCGCGAAATGCTGGGATCTTGGGATTGCGAGCGCTGTGGTCTACCGCGGCGTCGAAGGCTTCGGAGCCAGCGCCAGAATCTATCACGCGCGCAGCTTATCTTTCTCGAAAGACGCACCCATTATGGTGAGCGTGATGGACGAGGAGGCGCAGATCGACAAGCTGATTCCGCATCTGGAAGAGATGCTCGCAGGCGGCTTGATTGCGAGCTCCACGGTTGAAGTGATTCGGTATTGGCGACCAGCACAGGACTACCCGGTGATCGGATGAGGGCACGAAAGCCAGTATCAGGGAAGCTCCGATTGAAGGCCGCTGCGATTCCTGCATGGGCTCAAGCCCGCAGTATTTCAGCCAATGATGGCGGGACTGAAGTTCCACCACTTCAGGACCGGTCCTTGGATCGCTGTTATTGAACTGTTTCTAGTTGGCTGGGGGGCCGTCCTGCTGCTGTACCTCCTGGCCCTCGCCGGGGAAGGGCCACTTGCGCTCGATCGGCTGCTGCACTTCCCGCGTCGCCTTGGGGACGAGATTGACCTTCAGGTTCTCCATGAAGTGAACGCCGAGCTTGCCTGCAGTTGCGATGTCGATGTCGCCGTCATGATCCAGATCTTCAGCGATGATCTGAGTGCCCGCGCTCGCCGTGCCGTTCACTGAGATAGCAGTTCGCTTGAAAGTGGCAGTCTTGCGATCAATTTTGTAGTAATAGAGCACGATCGGATCGTAGGAGCCTGGATCGTTGCCAGAGTGGCCGCGGTAGCGCTTGCCGGTGATCAACTCTGGCTCGCCATCGCCGTCGATGTCTGCGAGCTTCAGAGCATGGGATTGCGAGAACGATTCGTCGATGGTGTGGCGCTTCCATTCTCGATGAGCGGGTGTCCCAGTCTGCTCCAGCCAGTAAAGCCCATAGCTGTGGCCCTGACCGTAGATAATGTCGATCTTGCCATCCTTGTTGACGTCGTAGCCGAGGATGGGAAAGCCCGTGTCGCCGAGTTGCCATTCCCCGTGCCATTCCCACTGGTCCTTGTCGGCATCGATGTTGCGAAACCATCCATAGGGAGTGAGAATGTCCGGTTTGCCGTCGCCGTCCACATCGGCCACTCCGATACCATGGCCATCCTGCTCCTTGCCCCCCACATGATGGACGCGCGGCTGAGGCCCTGAGAAGTCTACCCAGAGAATGCCGGAGTGGTTGTAGTGTGCCAGCGCAATGTCGGGTTTGCCATCTCCGTTGATGTCGGCCATCACGCCGCCTTCAGTGTCATAGCTGTCCGTGATGAAGTGCTTCTTCCACATCACTCCAGGCGTCTTCGGATTTTCGTACCACCATAGGCCATTGGTGATCCACCCAGTCGTGACGACATCTGGAGATCCATCGTGGTTCACATCGATGGTCCACTCGCCGCAATCGGACACGAATTCACCATGGACATCCACGGTGCGGTACTGATGCTGCTTCCACTCGCCTCCCCTGGCGCCTGGGTTTTCGTACCAATAAGCACCGCTCAGCAGATCGTCAAACCCATCGTTGTTCATGTCGAGGGTGGTGATGCCTTCCGCATGATCGGTACCGAGGCGATGAGCCAGGAATGTGACCTGGGGCGCGCCATTGGGGCCATTGCCGGGTGTGGGGCGGCGGTATTCCGTGGCGACGTTCGGTGCCTGGGCATAAAGGCATCCCGCACCCACGGCGACAAGGAGAACGAGGGGGAGAACATGGATTTTCATAAGGCCTCTTGCTCTCGGGTGGACTGATTGCCGCCGCGAATGCGTCGTGAGAAGTTATAGGCTGCTTCTTCGAGTGGCTAGACCAGCTTCATGGTTTCCGGGTTCCATTTGATAATGCTCTCCTTTTCCATGCTGAGATTGCTCAGCAGAGCGGCACCGGCCGCCCGGAAGCCAAACACGGCGTCTTCTACAACAGGCTTGCGGGTTCGCACTGAGTCGAAGAAGTTGTGGAAGTGGTCGTAGCTGTCGCTATAGCCTTTGGAAGCAATAAATTTCTCTAATCCTACCGGAGGCGGTCCCGTCGGATGCTCCACCGGGTACTTCTCCCGATAGCGACTGATGAACTGCTTCTGCATTTCGTTCGTGAAGGTGCCAACGGTGTAACCCGGTTCCTTTTCCAGGGGAGTTCGGCTGACGCTCACAGTATTGCCCGCGATCTCCATGATGCCCTCTGATCCCGTGAAGATGAGGCCTTCGCTCTCTTCTCCGCCATCGACAAAATTGACGCGGAGGCTCAGATTGAAGCCCTCGGGATAATCGAAAAGGGCGAGCATCACGTCCGGAACGTCCCTGCCATCTTTCCAGAAGCGCAGCCCGCCGGTGGCCATGGCGCGTGTTGGGCCATGCGAGCCTGTGATGAAGTGCGTTCCGCTGAAGAGATGGACGAAAAGATCGCCGGCGACTCCGGAGCCATAATCTTTCCATTTGCGCCACTGGAAGAATCGCTCTGCGCTGAAGGGAAGCCTTGGCGCAGTGCCTTCAAACCGCGGCCAGTCGCAAGTCTCAGTGTTCGCGTCGAGCGGTATGGAGTAGTTCCAGGCACCGATTGAGGAATTTCGGTCCCATCGCGCGGTGACCATGTTCAGCTTGCCAATGGCGCCGGACGCAAGCAGGTCTTTCGCCTTCGCATAGACAATCGAGCTGACGCGCTGGCTGCCGATCTGAATAATGCGCCCTGTGGAGCGTGCCGCATCGATGATCTCCGGACCATCCGAGTAAAGATGGATCATCGGTTTTTCGCAATAGACATCTTTGCCTGCCTTCATCGCGTCCACGGCGGCCTGCTTGTGCCAGTGGTCCGGAGTCGCGATGATCACTGCGTCGATATCCTTCCGTGCGAGAATCTCGCGATAATCACGGGTAGTGAAGATGTCCTTGCCCCATAGTTCCCTGGAATGCGCCAGTCGGCCGTCGTAGCAGTCCGCGACAGCGACGAGCCTGGTGCCTGGCACTTCGAGGGCGGTCTTGGTATCTCCCTGACCCTGGCCCCCAGCACCGATCAGTGCGATCTGAATGTGATCGTTGGCTGCGGTCCTGTGTCCGTTTGGCTGGGGCTCTGCGGCGAGCGCCTGCAGATTGGTTCCAGCAACTGCCAGACCTGCAGCTTTCATGAAAGTTCTACGATCCAGGTTCGTCATCGATGCGATCTCTTTCTTGACCGCTCGCTGCGGCCACGAGCTGCATGTCCTGTGCTGCGGGCTATTCTGATTGAATTCTGCGACTGATTTCTGACGAGGGCCAGAGTAGCACGCGGAAAGCCATCAGCGTTCGGCCATCCTTTTCCTGCCCTGGAATTAATCAGGCTTTGCGAGTTGAGGAGAGCTTGCGGCCGCATTCGAGTGCTAGCTCGCGCACAGGCAACGCAGGTTGCCGTTTCCTCTTCGGACCTATTTGCATCAGATCGCTCGATTTTCCTGTCCCGGCAGGTTAGGATACGTTCGCCAGAATGATTCAAGTCTTCGAGGTGCCCTGATGGAAACAACGCGACGGAGTCTATGTGTTTCGCTCCCCATGCTAGCCGCTTCGGCAGCGCTTGCCGCTGACATTAAACCGCTCAGTTCGTTCGTTGAG
>JAJZHR010000051.1 GCA_021810815.1 Acidobacteriota bacterium
TCGGCGTCTCGGGGAAGACAGTGGGCAGGCCATACTCCATCAGCGGCTGCGAACGGATAATTTGATCCTGCTGCTCCGGGCTTGGAATATCGAAAAGAACCGCGAGCGATTCTCCGAGCGCATCCGCACGCGGCGAAAGGGTCTGCCACACTCGACCATAGAGATACTGCCCATAGTAGCCACGACTCTTGATCCAGAGACGTTGATTCATGGCGATGCGGATACGATCCGCCCTTGAGTTCCAGTCGCCAGAGGGCTGGCCAAGCTCTTGAGCCATGGAGGCGAGGATACGATAGGTGCGGTAATAGACGGCATTGGTTCCAAGAGCTTCCGAGCTGTAGATATCGACTGGCTCCATCCAGCGTGGATACGTCTGTTCGCGCCAGTCCATAAAAGAGGACTCTCCATGCGCGAGGCCAGTCGCAGGATCCATCACAACCTGCTCGTCATCAAGAATCGAGTTGCGAATCACCGCATAGCTTTGTTGCAGCCAATGCCTCTCTCCGGTGACAAGGTATATCTCCCACGCTGCCAGCGACCACGTTACCCGGTCGGTAGAGACCGGCCACGAGCCGCCGGTTCCAGTATCCTGCACAATGCGATCGCGCTTCACCTTCTGCAGCAGACTCGCCTTAGCCGCTTCAGGCTGAATAGCTGCGAGGGAAAGTAGAATGCTGTAGCTGGTGTCCCGCGTCCAGACGCCCTTCCACTTCGCGCCTGCATCGAACGCACCATCAGGGCGCGTGTTCTCTTGCAGTTCCTCCAGCGATAAGTTGTATAGCGCATCCAGCAGAGGGTACTCCGACCGTAGCTTCGGATATTCGCTCAGGTCGCCTTTCTGCACCCACTTGCCTTGGATCCCGGAAGTTCCTGAAGTGGCGGGATAGTTCGATTCAATCTCCGACCGCGACACCGCACGCGCGGAATACGATCCTTCCTCAACACGGTCTGCCCACACCGAAAAATCCTGCGATGCATAAATGCGCTTCATCGACTGTGCCCATCCCCTGGCAGGAAGTGCCAGACAAACAAGGAAGAAGACCGGCAAACCGGTATTTCTCATCATCCGTATCAGAATTATCTTATTATCCTTCAGCAGGCAGCTTGCTGCGTTCACGATATTCTCTCCTTGTGTGTTCATTCCTGCGCAAGCTGCGGATATTTGTATGTCCACACAGTGCCGCCATACTTCTCCATGGCCGTGTTCTGACGTAGAAATGCTCGAAACCCATCAGCCAGGGAGGCTGGGGATATGCTGAAGGAATATGCCTCTGTTCGCGGTGCGGAGAAGCGCTGCGTCATCTCATCGAGGCCGAAGAGAGTTGAGCGTATCGTCCCCCTTGCTCGAATGAGCACCCGCTTCTTTGGCGCACATGGCAAACTGTGCTTTCGCCTCGGCCGTCATGTGCTCTTTCTGATAAATGCGCCCCAGTTGAAAGTGCAGGGACGACACATCGGGCACTAGCTCCACCGCTTTTTCCATATCCTTCTGCGCTGCTGCCAACTGATTCAGTTGCTCCTCTGCGCTTCCCAACTCCTCATAAATTGCAGCATTGGAAGGGTCAATCGCGGCAGCTTGCTGCAGATATTGCAGGGCCTGCGACGTCCGATTCTTTCGCAGCAGCAGCGAACCTAGGTCAAAATAAGGCTGCGCGTCGCGGATCAGATTGTTTTCCTCCACATGGATAGCCTGCTAGTAGATCGATATGGCTCCTTCCTGCTGTCCAAGACCTTCCAGCGTGAGGCCAAGGTTATAAAGTTTCCGGGCTCAAGGACCAGGACCTTCTCGAAGGCTGCACGTGCCTCATCGAACGTGTTGAGGTTATAGTCGATGCGCCCCAGGTAATACCAGTAAAGAGGGTTGGACTGATCGCCTGCGATCGCTTGCGTCATCCATTTCCTGGCATCCGTATAGTCCTTCAGCAGCACGTAATCGAGAGCCACAACCGCAAGCTCGCTGGACCCCGGTCTGCGGAATCGCGCCCCTGAGGTGTACTCCGCGAGGGACTCATTTGCTTTCCCTCTGCGGCTGAGGATGTATCCCAACAGATAATGTGCATCGGCAGATGATGGCTCTGTCTTTACCAGCCTTCGCGCAATGCACTCAGCAGCTCCAAATTGCTCGGCCTTCACAAGGCTCTGCGCCAGCGGCATCGCCGTGTTGGAGTCCTGGAATGTTCCACAGAGGAGATGCCGAGAGCGGCAGGCAACACAACTCCATCAGCGTCAATATCGGCGCTTGTCGGCAAGTTGCGCCGCTGCGTCAAACAGCTTGTAGAAATCAATCGCAGGTTTCGCTGCACAGCTATCTTGAAGGAACGGCAGTCACCAGCGCCAGATCGCGCGCGAGCGTCGTCATGTCAAAGCCTGATGGACACTTGAGATCGCGCTGCACCCAGTCCGTGCTGAGCACCGAGTAAACCTCGTCGGTATAGCGCACGAAAAAGTCCCAGGTCATGGTCTTGAGCCTCCCCCAGGTCACCACATAAATCACCTGGTCGTCGTAGCCAATGGCAGCAACACAATGTCCGTTCGCAGTTTGCGGAGCAGCGTCTTCCGAGGACGCCGCAGCAGGGAGATCCCAGGAGATATCAGGCCATCCCAGAGGATCCCCCGAACAGGCGAAATGAGGCAGGTCAAGCCCGATATAAGCGCTTCCAAACAAAAATATTACAGCGCGCAGATCGGCAGGCTTCGCGTGGCCAACCTTGATATAAGCATGAATGCGGTGATCGCCTATTCCTGTTTTGCGCCAGAACTTCAGGACGTCCAGCATGGAAACGCAATCCATTAAATGATCGCCGGTCAGTTGCGCATGCGCTCGAATAATGTCGTCGTCTGTAAGGAAGACGCCATGCTGGTTGGCTGCGGTCCAATGATGGACCATGTGCCCGGCTGCGGCCGAAGTACAGCAGTTGAAGCGATCATTGGCGAGCATCGGCCAGGACACGGTGGTGTCCAGCATTTCCCGTGCTGGTGGAACTGGCAAAGTGTCAACCACCAAATAGCTCTCGAGATGGAGCATTCTCGCATCTTTGAACGACTTGACTCTACCGAGCAACATGGCGTCTCACCTGCGCAGAAGGATAGCTAAGCTTCATTCGGTCAAGCAACTGGCGGTAGCGCGGTTCATCGTGAAGCTTCCTGAGACTTGGAAACACCGTAATGTACGCGACCAGGATATCGCGCTGGTCAGCCGCCTTTTCCAGCCACGAAAGTGCAAGTTCGTTATCGCCCATGGATACAGCGGCAACGGCTATGGGCACCGGCATTGGATTGCCATTCTTCGCCAGATCGATCATCTCTCCCAACGCAGCGCGAGCTTTCTCGGAATTGCCGTTCTGCGCGTGAGCCTCAGCCAGCCAGCCCATCAACACAGGCATGTGGCTATGCTCGATCCCTCGCTCGAAAGTCTGCACAGCTTCGCGGGTGCGGCCGGTAAGAGTCTGTGCGATGCCCAGCGCATAGTAGAGTTCAAAGTAGTGCGGTGCGGAGTCGAGCGCGGTTTGCGCCAGCAAGATGCTGCTGTCGTAATCCCCGAGATAAGCCCGCAACACAGCTTCCTCTGCAAGCAATGGTGTAGACAAAGGATCATAGGTAAGTCCGATGCGTGCTTGCTCCAGCGCATCTTCCAGTAGTCCCTGACTCGTCAGGTAAGCCACATACAGGTAATAGGATTCACCGCGTTGCGGCCGCAGTTCGACCGCCTTTACCATGTGGCGGCGCGCTCCCTCCCAGTCCCAGTCGTAAAATTGCAACACCGAGGCAAGCGCAAGATGACCTTCTGGCAGCTCCGGTTCGAGCGCAAGGGCCTGCAGGGCAGAGGAACGAGCTCGCGCCCAGGCTTCATGAGGAGACGTCAGTCCGAGCATCCCCTGCAAGCAATAGAAATCAGCCACTCCGGCATGAGCTGCTGCGGATTCTGCATCGAGCTGCAGCGCATGCTCGAAATAGCGGCCCGCGAGCTGAATATCTTCAGGGGTCTTCCGATTCCAGTGGTAGCGGCCCTTCAGATATGCCTCGTAGGCATCGGCCTGCATCGGAGTCCTGACCTGTAGATCAGAGAAATCCAAATTCAGCGACAGCTTGTCGCTCAAGGCGGAAACTACTGAAGAGGCAAGCTCATCCTGCAATTCAAAGACATCGGATATTTCCCTGTCGAAGCGCGAAGACCAGAGGTGGAAACCGTTGCGTACCTGTGTAAGTTGCGTGGTGACGCGAACGCGCACTCCAGAGCGCCGGACGCTGCCCTCAAGAATCACATCGACGTCGAGAGCTTCGCCGATTTCGCGAATGTTCCGCGTTGTCCCCTTGAACGAAAACGCCGAAGTTCGCGAGACAACGCGCAGGCCAGAGAGCGTTCCCAAGGAAGAGATCAGCTCGTCGGTCAGCCCATCGCTGAAGTACTCATTCTCCGGATCGGAACTGACGTTGCGCAAGGGAAGCACCGCAATCGACAGGCCCACGCGTTTCTTCATGTCGATTGCCAGAACTTTCCCTCGATTCGAGTGGCGAACAGAGGCGCTGGCCGCAAGGGGCATCGCTAGGTCCGTCGGCGCAGAGTGCGCGCTGGACCCTGAAGAAAAGATCATAGCCGTCGGTGCCAAGCTGGCCGGAATATCTTCCTTTGCAGGATTCTCAGGAATGTCTTCCTCCAACACATTCAGCAATTCCGCAGCGGAGGAGTGCCGCTCGTACCTCTCGCGACGCAATGCGCGCTCCACCGCCAAATAGATGGCCCTCGGCAGCTCAGGTCGAACCTGATGCAGTGGAATGTAGCGGCACTCGGCAATCGCCGCCATGGTGGCTGCTGGCGTGGGTTGCTGGAAAGGTGGATGCCCTGCCGCCATCTCGTAGAGCACAGCTCCTAGTGCCCATATATCCGCGCGATGATCGACCGAATCTCCGGCGAGTTGTTCTGGGGGCATGTACGCAAGTGTGCCCATCACTTGATGCGGCGCGGTCAACTGGTGCTGGTCGGCAAAGCGCGAAAGACCGAAATCGAGGATCTTCACGGTGCCGGAGTTGAGCAGAAAAATGTTCCCCGGCTTAATATCACGATGCACAATCCCGGACATGTGCGCTGCATGCAAACCAGCAGCCGTCTGCCGCCCAACATTGCGGATGTGCGCTGCGTCCATGGCCCCGCTCGTCAGCAGCAGTTCTGCGACGGTCTGGCCACGGTAGCAGGCCATCACCAGCAAGAGCGATCCGTCCGGAAGCTCTTCTACGGTGTAAATCGTGCATAGGTTGGGATGGTCTAAAGCAGAGGCGGCACGTGCTTCCCTCAGGAAACGCAATCGCACTTCTTGGTTTTCCGAGATCGATGGCTGCAGCAGCTTGATGGCGACTGTACGTCCCAGGCGGACATCCTCCGCCTCGTAGACAACACCCATCCCGCCCTCGCCGATCTTTCGAATCAGACGATAGTGGAGAAGCTGATTACCCGGGTTCAGGGCGGTCAACATTTCGAACACTCATTCATACACCGGTCGAAACAAGCGCTGCTCCGCCTGCTGTAAAGATTGTGGCGGCGCTTACTGGGTGGCAGATGCGCTCGAAGTGTTCCAGTATCTCCATAAATACTCGTTCCAAATGGCCAATGGTCGTAATCGCGCTTACTGCAATCAGATCCCGGTGCAACTCCGTCAGACACAGCGAGTCGAGAGTTGCATCGAATGCAGCCACGTGGCCCGGGTCGAGTTCGGCATGCCTCACATGGCAGGACATGGAAGCAAGCGGAATGCCGGCGCGGTATGACACTTCCTGCAAAAACTCCATCTGCGCGGGTGCTTCCAGAACGGCAATATATCCGAGATAGGCGATCGGATGAACATGCTGCATCCAGTAATATTGCGAACCTACAAGAGCTGCCACGCCTGGATAGGGAAGGCGCTCAAGGATGCGCTCCCGACCCAAGCCAAAGGTGCCGAGATCGGCAAGGAGCCATTCTCCATGGTTCTCTTCTTCTGCGGCGTGCTCCAGATAATAGTCCCTGAGCCATGGACCCAGCGGGTCGCCTTTGCCTGCCTCGGAGCATCGTCGTGCGGCTGCGCGCATGGCCGGCGCTGACGTTGCTGTGATGCCATACATCGCAAAAAGGAACTCCGGATAAAGCTCGCTAAGGCGCGGGTGAAACCACACCTCGTGAATCAGCGTCGCAAGGCGCTTTTGCGCAAGGGAGATGGTCGCATGAAGGCGCTGGCTGTGTGGGGCCATTTCCGTTTCACCCCCAATTGTCTACTGCGCGAGGCCGCTTCATGGCAGTTGAATATCCGCCGTTTAGAGGATCACGGTCCCCATACGATGGGAGTCGCCAGATGGAACTTTATGGTTGAAAAAATCGTCTCCAAGCTTCGTGCGCACAGAGATCAGCGCATCCACTTCGGCCGAGCTAAGCTGGTTTACGCTATTGATTTCAGTGGGAGTAAGCTCATGATTCAATTCAATCAATCCAGCTTTTTGCAGACGCTCCAGATTGGTCATCATCTTTTCCTTTCCGTGCTCGTATAGCTTGTGCTTTATATTGCGGTGTGTAACCCCGCCAGAGTGCGTGAATTCTACCACGCGAATTTCGACGAGCACAACTAACAATCGGCCATAGAATACAGAGCGTTCCTATCCTTACCGAGAGGATTCCGCCAGATTGAGGATAGCCAGGAGAAGCGCAGGAATATAAACCGCTTCCAGCTTTTCTAAAGAAAGCTCTTCCATCCGGCGAAGTACCTCCTCAGCCGGCGTACATACGGAAAAATTGCTTGCAAGCGATCCCCCGCAGCCACTTGCCAGAGTTCTGGTGCCTGGCAGTGCCATAAAGCGCGGCACATGCAGGTGACGCAGAGCCTGCAATTCTTTGCGCACCAGTGCCTTGGGAAAGGCAACAGGCGCATCCCGTTGAAGAGCGCCGCGAAAAGCGGCCTGACGCCGATATTCCGAGCGTAGATTGCCAGGCTCTAGAGACTGGCTCAACAAGATGCCATAGGTGAGAGTATCGCGCAACACTACTCGCGGTGCATGTTCTCTTTCCAGCACCGAGCGCCAGTGTGACCCCGATGCAAGGAGCGCCTTGCGGATGTGCAACAACACACCGGCGGCCTGGCGATATCCTGCAAGAAGTTGCGGCATAGCCGTGAGCGCCGATGTCCTGCCCGGCGCATTGCCATGATCAAGGAGGACAGCGGGTGCCGTAGCAAGCGAGTAACTCCCATCCGAAGCTACGAACCACTGCGGCAGCCCAAGACCAGATACGGGAGCCGCAGATCCAAACAGCCCTGAGACGTCTGGCATCCTGCTGAGTAACTTGCGCGGAAGCAGGCCTGCACCTATAAGAGACTCAAAGAACGCGCCGAACGCCGTATTGCCTCTGGAATTTCCTGATGCCGGAGTGTCTACAAATCGCGGTGTCCCAAGGCATTCCGCATCGATAACTGCGGGGCCGCTGGGTGTGGCAATGACATTGCCCAGGTGCAGATCGGTCAGGCTGACATGATGTGCCAGACAAAGCATGGCACCGGCGGCATGCCAGTATCGCGTCCCGTCGGGACTTCCGCGCAGCCTATCCAGGGGCAGCACGGATTCAGTCCAGCCGTAGCGAGCAGGGCTGCTGCCCTCCAGCACCCGCACCGCAGGAAGGCGCAGCGCGGGCTCAGCCTCAGCAACAGCTTCGAGGAGTCGATGCCAAAGCCACTCGCCGCTTATGGGACGAGGCTTGTAATAAACGCAGCACCCGCCTGAGAAAACAATGCGTAACACCACATGCCCACCGGGGTGCGTATCGGAGGTAGTTCCGGACACCGACTCCAGCGGAGGAAGGGTCGCAACACCCAGCCACGCGGCTAGCCGCTGCCCATCTCGTTGCAGACGGTCGTGAAACGCTGCCATTGCTGCTATCCACTCGGAAACAGCTTGTTGCAGAAGCGGTAAAAGCACAGGGAATTCACAAATAAGATCGCGCTCTACCAGGAGTGTGTGGTGGTCCGCCGTTTCGAGGTGGGCGGCAATCGCCTGCGCCAGAATACCCCTCAGTCGCTCCCGAAGCAGTTCGAGCAACGCGTCGAGAGGAATCAACTCTCCCCCAAACACACGCTGCACAGCAGGTGTTCTGCGCTCCAGCCCAAGCAGAGCCCTGGCTAGCAACGGTTCGATCAGCGCCTCCATCTGCGGAGGCCATCCCCCAGGAACCGCGATGCCACCCGAAGCATGGTCATAGCCAGGACCTGCCGCCTGGCACAGAGTGGGATCTGGCTGCAAGGTGCCCTGGTAACCCAGAACCAGCATCTGTCGGTCTTCGCCGTTCACGGGCAAACAGCCGCTCTTCAGGGCAGACTGACGCATACCGATAGTATGATGCAACGGTAAGCTGGTGAAGCGGCCACGATGCGCGGCTCTGCGCATCCGTTAGACTGCGCGGCCACCAGTCGTATCATCGGCGCGTCCGCTATAAGCCACCTGGACGATGGTGCAGTCGTCGCTGGCTGGGTTCCCCGCGCAAAAGGCGATCATGTTCCCAAGCACACGTTGCAGGTCCGCGCAGAGGACAGTGGAATCCAGCCGATCTTCACCGAAAAACTCGCCTTGCGCGTTTTCCGCTTCCGTCAATCCATCGCTCACAAGAACGACGCGCCAACCGGGATGAAGCTTGGTGATGCCAGCAGCATAGTCGGCGTCTCGGAACAGGCCCACTGGAAGATTCGCCGTCTCAAGACGGGCGACTCCCGCGCCTGAGCATATCCGCGGTTGCACGTGGCCGCAGTTCATGTACTCGAGCGTACCGTCCGCATGAAGCCGCAGCAACAACATCGTTGCGTACTTGCCCACATTCTTCTTGCACAGATAACTATTTATCGCCGAGGCGATCACTTCGAGCGACTGCTGAGTCTGCAGTTGAACGTACAGCATGCCTTGCAGAGTTGCAGCCAGAATCGCAGCCGAAATTCCCTTGCCTGAAACATCCACCAGCACGACATTCAACATATCGTTGCCAGGAACAATATCGAAGAAGTCGCCGCCAACTGCCCTGCACGCTACGCTGTGCGCCTGCACTTCGGCAAAAGGAAACGCAGGGATCTGCACTGCCATCAATCCTTGCTGAATACCTGCTGCAATCTGCAGCTCCTCTTTATGCTGGCGGGCCTGGTCTTCAATGGCGGCGAGCTGCGCATTGTCGACCAGGGCCGCAGCCTCTCGGGCGATGGTCCTCATCAACTCATGGTCCACATCTGAGACGCGCTCCGGCTGGAAGCGGCTTTCGAGATAGAGCGCGCCGAATACCCGGCTGGCCCAATCTTCGGCCATCTCCCCGCGGCGTGTCTCCCTCAACTGCCGGAGCGGAATGCAGATGATCTTATGAATATTGTGCGAGAGGATGCTCGCTGGAAGGCGGCCCTCCGCACTCACTGTATCCGTCACCAGAAATTGGTCTGCACCTTCGATCGCCTGACGCATCACTGTCTGAGACACGGTGGATGTGTCCTTCAGCACGTGTCCCTCCGCGTCCATGCCAAGCGCCAGTTCCAGCACACCATTGGCATTCGCCAGAAAGACGTACCCGCGCTCCACTTTGGCCAGCGTCAGAGTCGACTCGAGAAGCGACGCCAAAACACGGTCCACCCTTCCTGCGCTATTCAGGTCCCGGGCAGCCTGCAGAAACCAGCGCAGCTTCTCAAGATCCGACTCATGCGCATTGATCCCCTGCATCTGCGCCAGTATGGTCAGGTTCGTCGACTCTTGACGGCCGTATGCCTCAAACCGCAGTTGAGGACCCTCGAGGTATCCAAACTGAATCGTGTCTTTCAGCAGGAGCTTGCGCCTGGCTACCTGCTCTCCGTTCACAAACGTTCCATGGC
>JAJZHR010000052.1 GCA_021810815.1 Acidobacteriota bacterium
ACGGAGGCGCATGTGCGCCGGGGGATTTCACGGGTGTGGCGAACATCGGAGCGCCGCAGGTTTCGAACGACGAGGCGCTTCTGGATGCTCCTTACCTTCTTGACCCGGCGCTGCCTGCGAACGTGATCGTGGGCACGTGCAGGGTGTGGCGGGGGCCGGGATCGGGAGGGACGGGATGGTCGGCGTCGAACGTGCTCAGCTCGATGCTGGACGGAGCGCAGCAGGCGGCGTGCTCGGGCAACGCGCTGGTGCGGTCGCTGGCTGCGGGAGGGCCGTACACAACGGCGAGTTCGACGCAGAACTCAGGGTCGGAGGTGCTCTACGCGGGGATGGCCGGTCTGCTCGATGGCGGAGGAGCAGCGTCGGGGCACCTGTTCACCACGACCACTGCGAATACGGCCAGCGGCACCAGCATCTGGACCGATCTCTATCGGTCGCAGGTGACCAATGATGCAGCGAATGCGGGCCAGTTCAATCCTGGCGGCTTCGATGTTTCGAGCATCTTCGCCGATCCGCACGACACATCGGGGAAGACGGTTTATGCGACGGTGATGGGCTTCTCCGGCAGCGGAGTGAGTGCGCCCCACGTGTACGCGTCGAGCGATGGCGGCGTCCACTGGGCGAACATTTCCGGCAATCTGCCGAATGCTCCTGCGAACAGCGTAGTGGTGGATCCGAACGACGCGAACACGGTGTATGTGGCGATGGACACCGGGGTGTATGTGACGCAGCAAATCTCCACCTGCTCCACGCCGACGGTGAATTGCTGGACGGCGTTCGGTGTGGGCCTGCCCAATGCGCCAGCGATGGAATTGGGGGAGACGCTGGCGACCAATGGCAGTGGAGGGGTTCCCCAACTGCGCGTTGCGACCTATGGCCGGGGCGTGTGGCAGATTCCCCTGCTGGGCCCGGCGGCGGCAGGACCGGCTGCGGCGATGACGCTGACTCCGCCCAGCCTGACATTTGGCAATCAGCAGGAGCAGACGCTGAGCGCTGCGCAGACGATCAGCGTCGCCAACACCGGGAATGCTCCGCTGACGGTGACGCGGACCGCGCTGATCGGCAACTTTACGGAGACGGACAATTGCGTGTCCGGCTCTCCCATCGCAGCTGGCTCCGACTGCCAGGCGCAGGTGACGTTTCTGCCGAGCGGACTGGGAACGCGGGGAGGGACGATCACTTTCTATGGCAATGTAAGCGGTGGACAGGCGCAGGCGGTGCTCACAGGGACGGGAACGGCGGGAGCGAGCGTGGTGCTGGATCCGCTGACGCTCACCTTTGGGAATACGACGGTCGGAGCCGCGAGCGCTGCGCAGAACATCACTATTTCGAACACCAGCGGTGCCACGGTGAGTCTGCAGACTCCGGTCGTCAGCGGCGATTTTGTCCTTTCGGCCAATACGTGCGGAGCGTCGCTAGCGCCGAGCGTTGGCTGCACGGTTTCCATCGCTTTCAAGCCAACTGCGACCGGATCGAGGTCGGGCATGTTTTCCATCACGGATGGCGTGGGGACACAGACGGCGGCTCTGTCTGGGACGGGATATGCGCCTGCGACGGACACGCTTGCGCCGCTCAGTCTGGGCTTCGGGGCGCAGCAGTTGAATACGGCAAGCCCGGCGCAGCAGGTGACGCTGACCAATACGGGCGATGCAGCTCTGACGTTGATCGCGGCGCAGGTTGTCGCGGGCGACTTCACGGTCGTGAACGGCTGCGGCAACTCGCTCGCGGGACACGCCTCCTGCTCCATCAGCGTCAGTTTCCTTCCAAAGAATGTGGGCGCTGAGAGCGGCTCGCTGACGGTCACGGATGAATTCAAGACGCAGACCGTCGCCCTGAGCGGGACGGGCACTGCTCCAGCGGGAGTTTCCCTTGCGCCGTCGCAACTGGTGGATTTCGGAACAGCGAGCGTTGGCGTTGCGAGCGCGCCGCAGATCATCACGCTGACCAACAACGGAGGCGAGCCTCTGGTGATTTCAGGTGCGGCCGCGAGCGGCGATTTCGCTTTGCTGCCGGGCCAAACCACATGCCCGGTGGGATCCGCGAGCGGCCTGGCTGTGAACGCGAGCTGCGCCATGCAGGTCCAGTTCACGCCGAGTGCGGGCGGGGTGCGCTCGGGCGCATTGGCTGTGACCGACAACGCGCCTGGCTCGCCGCAGAGTTTGCGGCTTACGGGGATTGGGGTGGATTTCCAGTGGGCGTCCAACGGGCAGACGAGCGCAACGGTGGCCAGTGGACAGGCAGCTGCCTATTCGCTCACGCTGGCACCCCCGAACGGGACGACGGGGCTTGCAGCCGGGCAGGCGGTCGCGTCGCTGGCCTGTGCTGGTGCGCCGGCGCACGCGGTCTGCTCGGTGAGCCCGCAGACCGCCGACCTCAGCACGGCGACGACCGTCATCGTCACCGTTGGCACCGGGGTGCAGGGCGCGTTCCTGCAATACCCGGCGGCTCCGGAGGGGTGGCCATCGCCTCCTGCGCGGCGGCGGCTCCCGCTGGATGATCCGGGCGGCGCGTTCCCTGCCTGGCTTGCCGCAGCGTTCCCTTTCGGCCTGCTTCAGGAGCGCAGACGCGTCTCGCGTCGTCGCAGGGAGCGCACGACTTCGGAGGCGGGATGTCGCTCAAGCAGTCGCGCAGATCGTCGCGCAGATTGCTCTCTGAAGCGCGGGATGGAGGGGTGCTTCTGGCTGGTCCTTGGCGCGATGCTGTTCTCGCTGGCAGGCTGCGGAACGGGCCGCCTGATTCCGGGAGGGACTTCCGGTGGAGGCGGCTCAGGGACGCCCGCTCTGCCGACACCTTCCGGAACGTACAACATCACCGTGACGGCGACCTACTCCGGCCTGGTGAAGACCCAGCAACTGGTGCTGATCGTTCAGTGATGCATCACCCCCTCTCTCATGGGGGAAAGCGCCACAGGGGGGGTCATGATCTGCGGGGGATCGCGGGTGCGCCGGGGACCAACCGGGGAGAAGCCGGTGAGGAACCGGAACAAGGGCAGCCAACAGTTGGTACGATTGCCGCGGTGGAAGCAAAGTACAATATCCGTTATATCCAGAGTTTGAGTGCGCGACGCCTGTCGTGACGGGAGCAGTTCCACATGTTTTTGTTGAGATCCTTGAAGCGGTTCCCAAAAGCGCGCATTCTTCTGCTCGCGACCCTGTGCACCCCGATGGCTCCCGCGCAATACAGTCCGTCCTCCGGGGCGGGCGCAGGGCAGCAGGGTGCGCCGGCCAGTTCGACCGACTCGCAGAGCGGGACGGGTTCTGCGCCTATGGATTTTCCGATGACCGTCCCTGGGCTGCCGCGCGGCAACTCCTCGCGGCCCATTGTTCTGCCGGGCACGCAGGGCTATCCGCAGGGAACCAATAATATGGGCGGTCAGTTCGCGCAGCAGCGACAGAGGGGACTGGCTCCGAAGCTGACGGATTTTCAGCAACTGGTGGCGAGTTCGATCCGCACGGTGCTCCCCATCTTCGGCCAGGACCTCTTTCAGGATGTGCCCTCGACCTTCGCTCCGGTGGACAATGTGCCGGTCACGCCGGAGTATGTGATTGGCCCAGGGGACGAGCTGCTGGTGCAGGCCTGGGGCCAGGTCACGCTGGATAGCCACTACACGGTGGATCGCACGGGCAATATCTACATTCCGCAGGTCGGCTCGGTGCATGTGGCCGGCCTGCCCTACGCGAAGATCACCGATGCGATCCGCAGCGAGATGTCGAAGGATTTCAAGAACTTCGACTTGAATGTGAACATGGGCCAGTTGCGGTCGATTCAGGTGTTTGTGGTGGGCCAGGCATCGCGGCCGGGGAGCTATACGATCAGTTCGCTGAGCACGCTGGTGAATGCTCTGTTTGCCACCGGCGGGCCTGCTCCAGAGGGAAGCCTGCGGGACATTGAGCTGAAGCGGGATGGCAAGGTGGTGGTGCATTTCGACATGTACGACCTTTTGTTGAAGGGCGACAAGTCGAAGGACGTCCAACTACTGCCCGGCGACGTGATTTACATTCCGCCAGCCGGAGAGATGGTCGCGATCGCGGGCAGCGTGAAGAACCCCGCGATTTACGAGCTGAAAGCGGGCAGCGGAGAGTCGAAAGCGGACAATACGGTGCAGGGGGCGCTTCAACTGGCAGGGGGTCTGTCGAATACGGCCTCGACGCAGGTGCACATCGAGCGCGTCTCCAACCATCGGGATCTGTCGGTGCTGGATGTGAAGCTGCCGGCGGGGAATGCGGCGGAGTTGCGCAATGGGGACATTGTGGAGGTCTGGTCGATTGTGGATCGCTTCACGAATGCGGTTACGCTGCGCGGGAATGTGACCAATCCAGGAAGGTATGTGTGGCATCCGGGGATGCGTATCCGCGATCTGATCCCGAACAAGGAAGCTCTGCTCACCCGGAACTACTGGGAGAGGCACAACCTGCTGGGCGACTACAACCTCCAGTATTCGCCATTCAACCGGGCGATGCCGGTGGGCGCAGGCACCGGAGCAAATGCCTCTGGGCAAGGCGCGGGGCAAGGCGAAACTGGCCCATATGGAGTTGCGTCCGGGAACCTGCAGGGCGGGAGCGGGACGAATCAGGCAGGGCAGTCCGGGGCGGCTGGAGCGCCTTCGGGTGCGAATGGAGCCGCTGTCGGAGGGGCTGAGGGGGCCGCGATTGCGGCCTATTCGCAACAGACAACCGCATCTGGCGCCAGCAGAGATGCAACGTCGGAAGGCCGCTCGCGATCCACGCTCGCTGCTGCCGCAACGGGACCATCGGGGGCGTTTTCGGCAGTCAATCAGGTGGTGCTTGTGGCTCCTGACATTGACTGGAAGTATGCGGTCATCGAGAGGCAGAGTGCGAAGGATTTGAGCACCTCGCTGATTCCGTTCGATCTTGGGGGAGCGGTTCTTGAGGGCGACGAGAAGGACAACATCGAGCTGGAGCCGGGCGATGTGGTCACCATTTTCTCTACGGCTGATATCCGGGTGCCGCAGTCGCAGCGGACGCGCTACGTGCGTCTGGAAGGCGAGTTCGTCGCATCCGGCGTGTACAGCGTTCTGCCGGGAGAGACGCTGCGCCAACTGGTGATCCGGGCTGGCGGCTTGAGCCCGCATGCGTACCTGTATGGCGCGGACTTCACGCGCGAATCGCAGCGGCGCCTGCAGCAGCAGCGGCTGGACGAGTATGCGGATCAGTTGGAGACGGATGTGGGCGCGACTTCGGTCAAGGCGGCCACGGGAGCCGTGTCCTCCGCAGACGCGGCAGCTGCGCAAGCCGGTGCCAGCAGCGGAGCGGCCCTGGTCGCCAGGCTGCGGCTGGTGAGGGCTACAGGACGCATCGTGCTGGAGAGCAGGCCAGACAGCAAAGGGGCGGACTCCTTGCCGGATCTGCCTCTGGAGGACGGCGACACGTTCGTGGTTCCCATCATTCCATCGAGCGTCGATGTGGAAGGCGCGGTATACAGCCCCAACGCGTTCTTGTACGATCCGCACCGCCGGGTGGGCGATTACCTGCATATGGCTGGTGGAGGGACGCGCGACGCCGACACGAGCCGGTCCTTTGTTCTGCGCGCCGATGGGTCGGTGGTCAGCAGTCAGTTCCATTCTCCTCTGCGTTCCGGGTTTGACAGTGTCCGCATGTATCCCGGAGACACAATCGTGGTTCCGCAGAACCTGAGGAATGGATCCACGATGCGCTTCGTGCTGAACCTTTCTCAAATTATTGGCCAGTTCGGTCTAGGGCTCGCGGCTGTCGCATTTCTTCTATAGCATCGACGGGAATCCGGTTTGAAGCGCGTGCTCGCGGCGCAGACATGGTTCCCGTAGTTTTCTGAGAGAGCAAAGATGCAGACTGAAGAGCAATTACGGGTGGGGGCGGAGGAAGAAGCCGGACATTCTGCTGCCGATCCGTCCGGCACCGCTGCGCACAACCAGACATTTGGCGAAGGCGACACGGATGAAGACTCGATTGACTTGCTTGCGATCGCGCTTGTCTTGTTGCGGTCGAAGCGGACGGTGCTCCTATTCGCTCTGTGCGGTTTTGTCCTGGCGCTGATAGCTGGCTCCTTGATAAAGCCTGTGTACAAGGCGGAAGCCAGCTTTGTTCCGCCCAGCAGCAGTTCGAGCACGATGTCGGCGTTGGCGAGCCAGTTGACCGGGCTTGGAGCAGCAAAGGGTTCTGGCGATCTTTACGTGGGAATTCTGGAAAGCCAGGCGGTGGAAGACGCTTTGATTGAGCGATTCCATCTGGCGTCGGTTTACAAGACGAAAAGGCTTAGCGACACGGAGCATGTCCTGGCGGGGAACAGCAAATTCGTCGCCGATGCGAAGACATCGATCATCTCCATCCAGGTGCAGGATACCAACCCGCGTCTGGCGCGCGACCTTGCGGCTGCGTACCTCGATCAGTTGCATATTGAGAATGGAAGGCTTGCCCTGACCGAGGCATCGCAGCGCAGGCTCTTCTTCGAGCAGCAACTGGAGAAGGAGAAGGACGCGCTGAGCGATGCCGAGGTGGATCTGGCGAAGACGGAGGAGGCCACCGGCTTCATCGCTCCAGCCAGCCAGACAGGCGCACAGCTGGGAACCATCGCAGAGACGCGTGCTGAGATCGCAGGCCGCGAGGTGCAGCTCGCATCGCTTCGTCAGGGAGCGACGGATCAGAATCCGGAAATCATTCGACTGACGACGGAGATCAAGAATCTGCAGGCCCAGCTGAAGCAGATGCAGACCAGCGGCGCAGCAGGCATATCCGGAAACATTCCCACCTCGAAGGTTCCTTCGCTCGCGCTGGAGTACGTCCGCAAGGAGCGGGAAGTGAAGTACCATGAGGCGCTGTTCGAGATGCTTGCGCGGCAACTCGAGGCGGCGCGGCTGGACGAGTCGCGCAACGCGCCAGTGCTCCAGGTGCTGGATTATCCGGCGATTCCAGACAAGAAGAGCTGGCCTCCGCGCGCGCTGCTGGCGCTTGGAGGATTGCTGTTGGGCGCATTTCTGGGGATGGTCTGGGCGCTTGTGCGCGAACGCCTGCGGCAGTTGGAGAGTGATCCCGAGGTGGCAGCGCGCTTCGCAGAGTTGCGGAAGGCTGCCTCCCTTCGATAGACGCAAGATCCAAATCGAACAAGCGGAGCACCAGAGTGGAACCCAGAGTCATGCAAAATTCTCAAAGACCTATTCTTGTCACGGGCGGCGCTGGATTCATCGGATCGAACTTCGTTCTGCAGTGGCTGGCGACGGAGGGGACTCCGGTTGTCAATCTGGACAAGCTGACCTACGCCGGCAATCCGAACAACCTGGCTTCCCTGGCCTCGAACAATGCCTACACGCTGGTTCAGGGAGACATTTGCGACCGCGGTCTTGTTGATCGCCTGCTGCGGCAGCATCGACCCAGAGCCATTGTCCACTTTGCGGCGGAGAGCCATGTGGACCGGTCGATTCTGGGGCCTGAGGAGTTTTTGCGGACGAATATCCACGGGACGTTCGTGCTTCTGGAGGCGGCGCGGCAGCACCACGCGTCGCTCGAGGGCGAGGAGCGCTCCGGCTTTCGTTTCCTGCACGTCTCGACCGACGAGGTGTACGGAACGCTGGCGCCGGACGAGGCAGCCTTTCACGAGGACACGCCCTACGCGCCGAACAGCCCGTATGCGGCTTCGAAGGCGGCATCGGACCATCTGGTGCGTGCGTGGACGCATACGTACGGTTTGCCAACGCTGGTCACCAACTGCTCCAACAACTACGGGCCGTATCAATTCCCGGAGAAGCTGCTGCCGCTGATGGTGACCCATGCTCTGCAGGGGAAGCCGCTGCCGGTGTATGGGGATGGGCAGCAGGTGCGCGACTGGCTGTATGTGGCGGACCATTGCAGCGCCATTCGCGCGGTGCTGGAGAAGGGACGCGTGGGCGAGACGTACAACGTGGGAGGGAACAACCAGAGGAGCAACCTGGAGGTTGTGCATGCTCTGTGCTCGCTGCTGGACGAGCTTGTTCCGGCGTCGCAGTTTGCTCCCCATGCGAGCCTGGTGACGATGGTGAAGGACCGTCCGGGGCATGATCGCCGCTATGCGATCGATGCGCGCAAGATTGAGGCGGAGATTGGCTGGCAGCCTGAGGAGAGTTTCGAGACCGGCCTGCGCAAAACGGTGGAGTGGTATCTCGCCAATTCCGCATGGGTGGACAACGTGACCAGCGGAGCCTATCAGCAGTGGATGCAGAAGAACTATGCTGGTCGCGCGGAGACGAATGGGGCAAGCAGCGCTGAAGCGGCTGCTGCCAATGCTGCGCAGACTGCGGCGCGGGGTGCGAAGTGAAGGGAATCATTCTGGCCGGTGGATCCGGCACGCGGCTGCATCCGGTGACGCAGGCGGTCTCAAAGCAATTGCTGCCGGTGTACGACAAGCCGATGATCTACTACCCGCTTTCGGTGCTGATGCTGGCTGGCATTCGGGATGTGCTGGTGATCTCCACGCCGGAAGATACGCCGCGCTTCTCGCAGTTGCTCGGCGACGGATCGCAATGGGGCATGCATCTGAGCTATGCGGTGCAGCCATCGCCGGATGGGCTTGCGCAGGCCTTCCTGATTGGGAAGGAGTTCATTGACGGCGAGCCGTGCGCTCTGGTTCTGGGGGACAACGTCTTCTATGGACACGATCTTGGGAAGACCTTGCAGGAGTCTGCGAAGCTGACCGCGGGAGCGACCGTGTTTGCCTATCCGGTGACGGATCCGGAGCGCTATGGCGTGGTCGAGTTCGACGGAGATGGGCGCGCGGTTTCGCTGGAAGAGAAGCCTGCGAAGCCGAAGTCGCGCTATGCGGTGACGGGGATTTATTTCTATGACGGCCAGGTGACGGGTGTGGCGGAGTCGCTGAAGCCATCGCCGCGCGGAGAGCTGGAAATCACGGACGTGAACCGCTGGTACCTGGAGCGGGGACAGTTGACGACGCGGGTGCTTGGCCGCGGGATTGCGTGGCTGGACACGGGCACGCACGACTCGCTGCTGGAGGCGGCCAACTTCATCCATGCGATCGAGCACCGGCAGGGGCTGAAGGTGGCTTGCCCGGAGGAGATCGCCTACCGCGCGGGGTACATCACGGCGGAGCAGTTGCAGGGGCTGGCAGCACGGATTGCCAAGAGCACCTATGGGCAATACCTGCAGAGGGTGCTGACGGAGACGATCTACTGATGCCGGGGAAGAGCGAAAGCAGGCGGCCGCGCATCCTGCTGACCGGGAGCAACGGGCAGGTGGGATGGTCGCTGGCGCGCAGCCTTGCTCCGTTCGGCGAAGTGTTTGCGCCGGAGCGGGCGGAGATGGATCTTGCGTCGGCGGAGTCGATCCGCGCCGCGGTTCGTTCGTTCCAGCCGGAATGGATTGTGAACCCGGCTGCATACACGGCGGTGGACAAGGCTGAGTCGGAGCCGGAGATGGCTTACGCGGTCAATCGCGACGCAGTGGCAGTGCTGGCGGAAGAGGCGCGCGCGCTGAACGCAGGCATGGTTCACTACTCCACCGACTACGTTTTTGATGGTGCGAGAGCGACGCCCTATGTGGAGACGGACGCGACCGGGCCGCTGGGCGTATACGGAGCGAGCAAGTTGGCTGGGGAGCAGGCGCTGGCGGCGAGCGGTGCGCCGCATCTGATCTTTCGGACGAGCTGGGTTTACGGCGCGCGGGGGAAGAATTTTCTGCTGACGATTCTGAAGCTGGCGCGGGAGCGAGAGGAGTTGCGCATCGTTGCCGACCAGCATGGCGCTCCTACATGGTGCGGGGACCTGGCGCGGATCACGGCGGAGGCGATTCGCGACACCGAGGCGCGGGCGGCTGAGCAGGGGTGC
>JAJZHR010000053.1 GCA_021810815.1 Acidobacteriota bacterium
TCCGGTGGACTCGCCGACTTCGATCATTTCCACGGACAGCTCCGGGAAGACCTTGGTGTTTTGCAGGCTGATGGCCAGCCCCGTCCCCTCGCGCACGCTGGCGACGGAGGTGAAGACGGCCTTGCTGATCTGGCGGCTGGCGATGGAGCGCGCCGCTGTTTCCAGCGACGGCACCAGCGGAAGTCCGCCGGTGAGCAGCGTGGAGAGCGTCCGCGAAAACAGCGCCACCTGATACTTCAGCCAGATGTTGCCGAAGATGGGCGAGCCCACGCGAATCTTGTCCACCATGTCCGCTCCGGCGTCGGTCTGCGCCCAGCGATACAGCACATAGCCGAGGATGCCAACGGCAATCGCAGTGTAGATTCCGTACTTCTGAGCGTAGTTTCCCAGCGACAGCAGGAAGATGGTGAGCGCGGGAAGCTGAGCGTCGATCTGGTCGTACAGTTGCGCGAAACGCGGCACCACGAAGCTGATGAGGAAGATGAAGAGGCCCGTGATCATGATGACCAGCAGCGCCGGATACACCAGCGACGCCTTCAGCTTCTTGCCAAAGGTGAGTGCGACCTTCTGGAACGCGAGATACCGCTCCAGCACCTCTTCCAGGTTGCCCGAGCGCTCGCCCGCCTGCAATGTGACGGTGTAGATGATGGGGAAGCCGCCCTGCGCCTCGAACGCGGCTGAGAGCGACTCGCCCGTGCGCACGCGGACGGCCACATCCTCCAGTTGCGCGCGGAAGAGTTCGTTCTTCTGCCGCTTGGCCAGCAGTTCCATCGACGACAGAATTGGCAGGCCAGCCTTGATGAGCGTGAGGAACTGCTGGTTGAAGATGAGGAATGTGTCCAGCTTGGCGCGCTTCTTGCTCCCGCGCCCAGCGGTCATCCCCCGCGCCTTCACCGAATAGACGTAGTACCCAGCCTGGGTGAAGCGTGCGCGCAGCTCCTCCGCAGACGCGGCCGCCTGCACCTGCTCCTGCACTCTTCCCCGCTCATCGGCCAGCTTGACGACGAATTCATTCATGCCCCAGCCTTTTGCGTGGCTTCAACAGTGGAGTGTCCTCCGCCCCACCGTTTGAAAACCTGATCGCGCCGTCCAAACATCCTGTTCGGTCGTGCTGTTCCGGTCGCTGTGGACTCCGCTCGACTCCTACGATAGCAGTTTCCTGGCTGTTCCCGCGTCTACCGGACGGGCCGCATCACGCCATCCACGCCGAGTTCGAACAGCTCCCCGCGCCACACGATGCGCCTGCTGCCATAGCTCATCGCCCAGAAGAAGAAGCCCATCAGGTCGCGCGCCGGGAACAGCAGCATGGTGCGCCAGAGCTGCCTCTCGCGCACCACAAAGCGGCCTATCATCCACGCCTGCAACATCCTGCCCGCCACGCTGAAGGCCAGCAGGGCGACGCCGAGCCAGGGCCGGCCCAGCAGCAAGGCTCCGAAAAGAGCGAGCAGGCCAAAGGGGGTTCCGAAGGTGAGCGAGGTGCCGAAGTGGCCCTTGGGGCGGGACATGCGCGTGCTTTTCATCCAGCGCACCTGGTGTTTCACTGAATTCACAAAACTGACATTCAGAACGATATGGTCAATCGCGTAGCCGCTCAGCACCACCGTCCGCCCCTGCGCCGCCACACGGTCGCCAAGGATGAAGTCGTCCGAGCAATACTGGCCCATGCTGTCAAAGCCACCCATGGCGTCCACGCACTCGCGCCGCACCGCCATGGTCGGCCCCAGCACAAACCGCATTCCTTCCAGCAGGTTGGCCACCACCACGCCAGAGGACATTTCGATGGACATGCCCACCGCCTCCAGCCGCGCCCAGATGCCACCCTCCTCCGCGACGCCGCGATACAGGCAGGTGACCGCGCCGACCTTCGGATCAAGAAACGGCGCCGCCACTGCGCTCAGGTATCCGTGGCCCACGCGCACATCGCTGTCGCTGATCACCCACACGTCATGCCCTGCGGCCTCGGCCATCTTCGCCATGGAGCAGACCTTCGCGTTGGCCGCCCAGGGTTCGCCGCTGGTGACGATTTTCGTTGGAATGCGCGGAAATTCGGAGGCCACAGAGGCTGCGATCTGCAAGCCGGGGTCGTCGATGCGCCGCGCGCAGAACATCATTTCAAATCGCGGCGGCGAAAGCTGCGGCGTTGCAGGCTGCGGCGTTGAAGATTGCGGAGTTGAGGGCTGCGGGCTTGAAGATTCCGGGGCTACCGGGCCGGACGCGGCCGTTCCCGCCTCGTCGCCCGCCTGCCGATAGAAGCCGCGAAGGTTCTCCTCCAGCCCCGGCTCGCTGCCGTGCAGCGGCTTGAACATGCTCACCGGCAGCAGCGGTTGGTTCAGCGACCGCAGTGCGGACTCCTGCTGCCGCCTGCCTGCGCAGAAGCGGACCACGCCCGCAGCCACCAGGCCCAGGAAGACCGTTGACGTCAGCAAGCCGAACAAGCCAACGGCAAGCGCCACCCATCCGACGGATTGTTGTATAGGCATGATGGCCAAATCCCTGCGTACGCGACCCTGAAGCAGTCTACGCGATACTGCGAATATTCCATCCCACACTTCGCAAACGAGCCACGGCGGAGGCGCGCAGACTTCCGTCTGCCGCAGCGTGGACTTCCTTGCAGCGCGTACTCAGGGCGCGACCAGTACAATGAAACAGGCAGCCGCGAAGCGCGCTTCGCCCGGAGGATATTCCCCAATGTACCCAGAGATGATGATTGCTCCCATGCGCGACGAACTGACGCGCGCCGGCATCGCAGAAGCACGCACGGCAGCCGATGTGGATGCTGCGCTCGCCCAGCCCGGAATCACCATGCTCGTCGTGAACTCGATCTGCGGATGCGCGGCCGGCAAGATGCGTCCCGGCGTTCGGCTCGCTCTCCAGCACACGGTTCGGCCAGACCGCTCCATCACCGTGTTCGCAGGCCAGGACCGCGAGGCCACCGAGCACGCGCGCACCAAGTTCGCCGGCCATCCCCCCACCTCGCCCGCCATCGCACTTTTGCGCGACGGCAAGCTGGTGTACCTGATGCAGCGCTCTGCGATTGAGACCTCCACAGCGCCTGCCATCGCGCAGGAACTCGTCCGCGCGTTCGACACCTATTGCGCCACCGCAACCGCCTAGCCTTTCAAAAGCAACCGCCGACACCAGCGAAATCCGGGTGCCCCACGTCTCGATTTTGAGACGTGGGTTCCTTCCGCGGCATCAGCCGCCATCCTTCCTCCATAAATTTCCGCAGCGAATGTCTCACCTCCGCACACTTGCCGCCGATGGAGCAAGTGAGCCATGTCCGCGACCCCATATAGCCCCTCCGCAGCAATGCATCCCTGGCCAGCGCCCTCGCTGCCAGGCCGCTATGGCATGGTGGGCGCGAGCACCAGCATGCACCGGCTCTTCGCCCAACTGGAGCGCATCGGGCCGCACTTCCGCACCGCTCTCATCGCTGGCGAGACAGGCACCGGCAAAGAGCTGGTCGCGCGCGCCCTGCACGACCTGAGCCCCGGAGCGGCAGGCCCGTTCATCACCTGCAACACATCGGCTCTTGTAGAAACTCTGCTCGAAAGCGAGCTTTTCGGCCACACGAAAGGAGCTTTCACCGGAGCCGTTTCCGACCGGGCCGGACTATTCGAGTCCGCCAACAAGGGAACTCTCTTCCTGGACGAAATCGGCGAGATGCCACTCAGCGCCCAGGCCAAGCTGCTGCGCGTGCTGCAGCACCATGAAGTGCAGCGTGTCGGCTCGACGCAGGCGCGCAAGCTGGAGGTGCGCGTCGTCGCCGCCACCAACCGCGATCTGCGTCCGCTCTCCGCTCTGGGCCAGTTCCGCCAGGACCTCTACTACCGGATTTCGATGGTGGAGATTCAACTTCCCTCCCTGCGCATGCGGCCCGACGACATCGCTCCTCTGGCGGAGCATTTCCTGGCGCAGTATGCGGCCCAGTACGGCAAAGCGGTGCGATGGATCGCTCCCGACGCCATGGACGCGATGGAGCAGCACACCTGGCCCGGCAACGTCCGCGAATTGGAGAACGTGCTGGGCAACGCCGTGATGCAGGCGCAGGGCGAAACTCTGGCCTTGGCCGATCTCCCCCCGCTGCAGCCCAGATTGCTGCCTGCTGCCACAGGGGCAACGGACGACCCAGGCCTGCTGCGCCTGCAGGACGTAGTCCATCGCCACGTGCAACTGGTGCTGGAGCGCTGCTCCGGCAACAAGCTCCGCGCCGCGGAACTGCTCGGCATCAGCCGCTCCACGCTCTACCGCATGCTGGACGCTCATGCGCTGCCGATGGCCTTCCCGGAGCGGAGCCAGGCCGTCAGCGCCCAGGGTTAGACCGTCAGGGCCCGCAGGCAGAGGCGCAGCGCGGTCGCGGCGATCTCCATCAGCGGATGGCTCCGTCCGTTCCAGCTCGCTGCTCTCCAGTCGCGAACTCTCCAGTTCCCTGCCGTCAGGCGCCGTCCCCTCCAATGCGCAGCTCTCCCAGGCAAGCCTCCTGCTGCGGTCGGCGTCATGCCGCATGCCTCGTCGTGTAAGCCGCTTCCGAGCGCGCCACCGCCTGCGACTCGTCCTCGGCGAGATACACGCCGTACCGTCCCAGGATCTCGTCCACGATGGAACGCGCCATCGTCAGAAAACAATCCTCCTCCACAACAGCTCCCAGTTGCGCAATTCGATCCATGGCAACCCTCCATTCTGGCGTTGCATGTTGCAATCGCCGCGCCAGATTCAAATCGGGAAAGACTTTGGAGCTTCCGGGCAGAGCGGGAGAGGCCATCGCGCTCCCGAGCAGCCGTGGCCTCGATTGGCGACTTGAATGATCCGGATTTCCAGACTATTTCAGGCGAAGCAATGCCAGCAGCGCCAGGAGAGCGGCACCGAAGCCCTCCCTCTATCGACTGGCCCGGCGATTCCATGAGGCGCACCGAAGTCACCGTGCGGCTGATGTTTTCTGTCCCGTTCCGCGACATGCGTCATGCTCGGCGAGACACCTGAATCTGCAACAGATGCAGGCAGGCTTGTCGCCCGTATCCCGCTTGATACAACCTTTGTCCTGAATCGCCCCTCAAATCCAGAAGCTAGTCTTCTCTATCCACTCCAACCCAGGCTCCCCCGGAAAAGCGCGATGAGCATCAACATACCTGCCTCAGACAACGATCCTCTCCCGCAATCGCACCGATTTCCCCTTATCCCCCTCACGCTGCACTCATATCCCATTACTATGATTGAAGGAATACCGATGAGCATCTCTCCAGCCACTCCCGCCGGAAACTTCCGGCGCAATCCGCCCATCAATGGGGAGGCCGAAGCGCTGGAACGCGCCCGGCTTGGAGATCCCGACGCCTTTGCGACCCTGTATTCCCTGCACAAACGGCGTGTCTACACGCTGTGCCTGCGGATGCTGGGCAATGTCTCTGAAGCCGAGGACATGACGCAGGAGGCATTTCTGCACCTCTTCCGCAAACTTGGCAGCTTCCGCGGCGAGTCCGCCTTCTCCACCTGGCTGCACCGCATGACGGTGAATCTGGTGCTGATGCAGTTGCGCAAGAAGGGCCTGCAACTGGTTTCGCTGGAGGAGACGCTGAACCCGTCGCAGGAAGAAGGCCCCAAGCGCGACTTCGGCACCGCCGACCCCACGCTGGCAGGCTCCGTGGATCGCGTCACGCTGGAGCGGGCGGTTGCCACGCTTCCCCCCGGCTATCGGCTCATTTTCGTCCTGCACGATGTGGAAGGATATGAGCACAACGAAATAGCCACCATGCTCGAGTGCTCCACCGGAAACAGCAAGTCGCAGTTGCACAAAGCGCGACTGAAGCTCCGCGAGATACTGCGCCAGAACGAGATGCTTGCGCCAAACGGGTTTATGCCCGAGACCGTCTCCAGGGAGGCCGCGAAATGACGAATCAGACGACCTCAGCGAATTTGCCCGGCAACCGTGCGGGCTCCACGGCGCACACGCCGAACGGCCACGCGGCCATCATCGGCGGCTTTACCTGCGAAGAATTCCAGGACCAGTTGCCGGAGCTGCTTTCCGCAGGAGGGGCCACATTCTCTGACCATCCACACCTGCAGGGCTGCGCCAACTGCTCCGCTCTGGTTCGCGACCTGCAATCCATCGCAGAGGCGGCGCGCCAGCTTCTGCCGGCGCACGATCCCAGCCCCGCCTTGTGGGACCAGATCCAGAGTTCCCTGCAACGCGAATCGCACCTGTCCACCGAAGGGAACGATTGAAGGGAATGATGATCGGAATGCCTCCCCTTGCATTCCGATGCTCCTTTCGATAGGATTTAAATCAGGATGAACGCACGCAACTTTACCAACGTTTCCTTTACCTGCCGCTATTGGCGCACCTCTGCGGCCATGGCGGTCTGGGAACGTGCGCATCTGAGAGACTTCTAGCAGCACCCTCGAAGAGAACACCACCGGGATTGCCAAAAGGGCCGCGACGCATATGTCGCGGCCCTTTTGCGTTGCCCTTTCACTTGTTAGCAGGTTCCACCCACCCAAACCGGGTACCCCACCGGCCACGCAACAGCGGAGAAAGCAATGACCAGCACGTTGCAGGATCTGGAAGAAGAAATCACAGCAGCCTCCATTCCCAGCGAAGCCGCAGAAACGCTCCTCGACTCCTCCAACGCTCCGCAAACGCTCCCCGCGCAGCCCTTGCGCGCGCAGCCCGTACAATTGTTCCATCCCATGCGCTCCGCCCCCCCCACCTACGCAAAGCCAGGAACCGGCGCCGTGCGTCGCGTTGTGCTCACCGGCTACATGGGCGCGGGCAAGACGACGGTAGGCCGCCTGCTGGCCGCCCGCATCGGGTGGGAATTCGTCGATCTGGACGAACTCATCGAGCAGCGCACAGGAAAAGCCATCGCCGACATCATTCTGCACGACAGCGAGCCGGCCTTCCGGCGCATCGAGTCGCAGGCTCTGGTCGTCGCTCTCGGCAGGCGCGATGCCGTGCTCGCCCTGGGCGGAGGAGCCGCCGAGTCGCTGACCAACCGGCTGCTGCTGGAGCAGACTCCGGCCACGCTGAACGTCTTCCTCGACGCTCCCTTCGATGTGCTGCTGCAGCGCTGCAAAACGCAGAGCAACGCCGCGGTGCGCCCCATCCTGTTCGACCCGGCTGCGGCAGAGTCGCGCTTCCAGACGCGGCTCCCGCTCTACCGCCGCATCGCCGGCCTGACCCTGGAAACCTCGGCGCAGGACGCCGACGCGACGGTGGATGCCCTGCTGGCAGCTCTGGCACCCAGCTAGTGCGACGCGCAAGCCGCCGCCGCAAATCCGGCTGGAGCCGCATGGATGCAAATCCGATGGAAACTCTCGCTGGCGCGCAGCGCGTGAGGTAGGCTTGTGTTGCGGCCTGCGCATCTTACGTCACTGATCCGAAAGGCAACCCCATCGCCGAACCATCCAATCCCGCAGATCTGGCTCATGTGAGGGTTCGTTCGCGGTCCCGGCGCGGCGACGTCGTCTTCACCATTTTCCTGCTGGTGGGGCTGTATGTCTGCTGGCTGGTGCGCGAAGTCCTCCTCATGGTCTACGTCAGCGGCTTGTTCGCCGTCATCCTTTCGCCCGTGCTGCTGTGGATTGAGCGGATGAAATTCTTTGGCCGCCAGCCCGGCAGGCCCATGGCCGTGGCGATCCTGGTGGTGGCGGTGACGACCGCTCTGGCAAGCTTCTTCTTCTTCGCCCTGCCGCCGGGGGTGCATGACCTGAGAGACTTCGTCACCGAGCTGCCGGACCGCGGCACCTCTCTGATGCTGCGCGCGCGGCATATCCCCTTCGTCAAAAGCATTGACCTGTCGCGCATCTCCGCGACGCTGGAAAACGGAGCCTCCAGCGCTGCGGGATACCTCATCTCCTCCTTTCCGGTCTGGGCGAGCCGGGCCTTCGACATCGTGACCACTCTGGTCCTGATGGTCTACTTCATGCTCGAGGGCGATGCCGCCTACCAGTGGTTCCTGTCCTTCTTCCCCGCGGACAGGCGCAGGCGGCTGGACCTGACCCTTCGCAGGGCAGACATCCGCATCGGCAACTGGCTGCTGGCGCAGGGGTCGCTGATGGCGATCCTCTGGCTGTGCAGCACCATCGTCTTCGGCTTCATGCACCTGCGCTACTACTTCCTTCTGGGCGTGCTGATGGGGCTGGCGAACATCGTCCCCGTCGCCGGCGGCATGATCACCATCGGGCTCGCGATCATCGTCGCAGCCATCGACTCCTGGGGCAAGGTGCTGGGCGTGGCCATCTTCTATGCGATCTACACGCAGATCGAAAACGCCTACCTGACGCCGCGCATCATGCGCGACAGGGTGAACCTGGCAGGACTGGCCGTCATCATCGCTCTTCTCTTCGGAGCATCCTTCGCTGGCATCGCCGGCGCTCTGGTCGCCGTTCCCACTGCCGCTCTGGTGTCGGTCCTGATCGACGAATACCTGGTGCAGAAGGACGCTCCCGGCGTCGACCAGGCCACAAACTATTGAATAGCCTCCCACGCAGCCGTGGCTGCCCCGCTCTTTGTTATGCTGAGAGCAGCCCACCGTGATCCCCGCAATGCAAAATTCCGCTGTCGCTCCAAGCGATCCAGACCAGAGCGTTCCCTGCCAGGAGAGAGCGCCTCTCCGCTCCGCAGCCGTCGTTCCCGCTGCCCGCCACACCCTGCTCTCCGACTACAAGGAACTCTTCAAGGTCCGCGTCACCACCCTGGTCATCATCACGGCCTGGGCCGGCTTCTATCTCGGCTCGCTGCGCTCTGGTATTTCAAGCTGGAACCCCGGCCTGTGGAGCACGCTGCTCGGCATCGGCCTCGTCTCCTGCGGATCCAGCGCGCTCAATCAGGTGCTCGAGCGCAAGTCCGACGCCCTGATGCGCCGGACCCTGGACAGGCCGCTCGCCACTGGCCGCATCAGCCTTCCCCACGGCGTCATCGTCGGCCTGCTGGCCATCGTCCTCGGCTCGCTGTCCCTCGCCTGGCGGACGAACCCGCTCACCGGATTTCTTACACTGCTGACAGCGGTCTGCTACGTTGGCGTGTACACGCCGCTGAAGCGGCACACCACGCTAGCGACGTTCATCGGGGCGTTTCCAGGAGCCATGCCTCCGCTGCTCGGATGGACGGCCGCGCGCGGCGTCATCGAGTGGCCCGCCGTCGCCCTCTTCGCCATCCTCTTCGTCTGGCAGTTCCCCCACTTCATGGCCATCGCATGGCTCTATCGCGAGGACTATGGGCGCGCCGGAATCCGCATGCTGCCTGTGGTCGAGCCGGACGGCTGGTCCACCGTGGCACAGGCCCTTGCCTACGCGGTGCTGATGATTCCCGTCAGCCTGGTGCCTGTGTACCTGGGCACCGCAGGCTACATCTATGGCGCAATCGCCCTGCTGCTGGGCATCGGCTATCTGACCTACACCATCCGCTTCTCCCGCATCACGCGCGACCCTGAAGATCCATCCTCACGGATTCCCGCGCGGGAGCTGCTGCGAGCAAGCGTCATCTACCTTCCCCTTCTGCTCATGGCGATGATGCTCGACGCCAAAGGCTGGCGCTGATCCCATGCCAAAGCACGACGCCATCACCGAGATCCAAACAGGAGCAAGGCCGGGAGAAGACACCCGACTGCTTCTGCGCACCGGCGCAGGCTGCTGGGCTGCGGGACTGCTCTCTGCGGCTCTGATGCTGACCGTCTTCGGCGGAGTGACCCGCCAGGGCCCGCACACCAACTCCGGCTGGCTCGCCCTGATGGTCGCGATGATGTGCCTTCCCTTCGGCACGATCCTCATGGCGCTTGGCACC